>CAISPD010000277.1 GCA_903887275.1 uncultured Mucilaginibacter sp. | reverse complement strand
TGCAAGGAAATATTCAACTATCTTCACTATGGTATTTTTTAAGACTAATCTATCGTTTATATTCCAAAATCAAACATCTCTTCGGCTGAAAAGAAGCCTTTTTTGCCGGCAACCCATTCTGCTGCCAGTACGGCACCTAAGGCAAAGCCATTGCGGTTATGGGCTGTATGTTTAAATTCAATTGAATCAACTTCTGAATCGTAGATCACTGTATGGGTACCCGGAACGCTGTCGATCCTGAAAGATTCTATTAATAATTGGTTGTTTACCACGTTTTCGTCATTCGTCTCATCGCCTTCGGCAGTAAGCACGTTCACCCATTCATTTTTAGCATCAATATTCTCTATGATACCTTCAGCAATGGTTATAGCTGTTCCACTGGGCGAATCCAGTTTCTGTGTATGGTGGATCTCTTCTACCTGCACATCATAATATGGATAGTTATTCATCAGTCGGGCCAGCACTTTATTCACATGAAAAAATATATTAACCCCAACACTAAAATTGGATGCATACAAAAGTGTATTGTTCCCGGCATGGCATTGTTGTTTCAATTCAGGTATGTGTTGATACCATCCAGTAGTACCCACAACAATAGGTACACCTGCATCAAAACAATGCCTGATATTATTTAATACTGAACCCGGCGTGCTAAACTCTATAACGACGTCGGCTTTACGCAGGTTTTCGGCAGTAAGATCCTGCTGATTGTAAAAATCTATTTTCAATACGATGTTATGCTTGCGGTCGGTAGCGATCTTTTCAATGATCTTGCCCATTTTTCCGTAGCCTAATAATGCGATATTCATGCTTTATGGTTTCTTTTATAAACCGTCTAAGGTAAGATAATTTTCGCCTATTTGAAGGTAAGTGTCAGGCTCAATCCAGCCTTTAGGGTGCCAAAACTATTGCTACCATACATCGGCTGGTTGAATATACCGGGTTTTATTTTTAAACTCAGGTCGTTATCCATCGTAAAGCGCTGGATAAACTTGGCATCTATATAGGCATCGATCATTTGAATTCCCCATCCACCAAGGAATCCCAGGATGCCCAGGTCGCGGTCGCGGCGAAAGATATCAGTATAACTGATCACATCGGCGTCAGAAACGGCTGTGAGACTGGAGTTTCGGCCTGCAAGAATGCCTTTTTCGCGCAATTGCGCTTCCTTTAAAAAAATATTATAATTATTCTGATTGTAGACGATAACGTCACCAAGCAGTGCAAGCCCACCGTAAATGATCGGTACTTTCCACCAGCGGTGGTTATACAATTGTCCCCACCCAGGTATTACTCCCGAGCGAAACAATGCCTTTTTGGGGTTATGCGTAGAATCGGGGTGATAAACTTTACCGGTAACAATAGGAGGTACATATTTTTTTTGATCAGGGGTGTCGGCCTTTTTTATTGCCACGGCACTATCTGGTTTTTGAGCGTTGGCTGCAAAAACAATCATCGTAAAAAAGCAAAAGAATAAAAGGAATTTGTACATTATTACCAATCCAGCATTTCAAGTATGCGATTTAGATCATCTTCCGAAAGGAATGGTATCTCTATCGAACCTTTGCCCTGGCTGTTTACTTTAAGTTTTACCTGCGTACTAAATTTTGATGCCAGATCGGCCTGGATTTTTTGCACCTGGAATGATAAAGGCTCGGGTTGCTTACCTTCTTTTTTTACATGCGACCTTTGCAGGCTGCGTGCCAATTCCTCTGCTTTTCGAACCGATAAGCCGTCTTGTATGATCAGTTTATGGATATATAACTGTTTATCGGGGTCGTTTATTGTTATAAGTGCGCGTGCATGGCCCATGCTTACCTGTCCGTCGCGAATGGAAGCTTGTATTCCCGGAGGAAGTTTAAGCAATCGGAGATAGTTGGTTACTGTTGAACGATTCTTGCTGACGCGTTCTCCCAATTCTTCCTGCTTTAAATTGCACTCTTCGATCATGCGCTGAAAGCTGAGTGCCACTTCAATGGCGTTCAGATTTTCACGTTGTATATTTTCTATCAGCGCCATCTCCAGCATTTGCTGGTCGTTAGCTGTCCGAACGTATGCTGGAATATGTGTTAATCCGGCCAGTTTTGAAGCGCGCAGGCGTCGTTCGCCCGAGATCAACTGATAACGATGAGCATTAACACGGCGTATTGTTATGGGTTGGATCAGTCCTTGCAATTTGATCGAATCGGCTAATTCAGCCAATGCTTCTGCATCAAAATCCGTACGTGGCTGAAAAGGGTTAACCTCTATCTCACTGATACTGATCTCGGTGACCGAGCCCATAGAGTTAACCTCGGAAAGGCCGGCCCTCAGGTCGTTTTTATTCGGCAGTACGCTAACAGAATCATTTAACAGGGCGCTTAATCCTTTTCCCAGGGCATTTCTCTTCTCTGCACTCATTTTATAGGGTTTCTGTTGTCGCTACAGTTTCGTTTTTTAGCAGCCCGTTTTTACGCACTATTTCGCGGGCCAGGTTTAGGTAATTGATTGCACCTTTGCAGGTAGCGTCGTGCATAATAACCGACATGCCAAAACTTGGCGCTTCACTTAAACGGGTATTTCGTTGAATGATAGTATCAAATACCATATCTTCAAAGTGATTGCGCACTTCTTCAACAACCTGGTTTGAAAGACGCAGCCGAACGTCATACATGGTGAGCAGGATGCCTTCTATTTCCAGTTCAGGATTTAAGCGGGTTTGAACAATCTTGATGGTATTCAACAATTTGCCCAGACCTTCCAAAGCAAAATATTCGCATTGAACAGGTATGATCACTGAATCAGCAGCGGTCAAAGCATTGATTGTGATAAGGCCCAAGGAGGGAGAGCAATCAATAATAATAAAATCGTACTCGCTGCGCAGGCTATCAAGCACAGCTTTCATTTTATATTCGCGGTCTGTCAGATTGATCATCTCTATCTCGGCACCAACCAGATCAATATGGGCTGGCAGGAGGTCGAGGTGCGGAGTTTCAGTCTTCTGAATAGCTTCATGTGGATCTACTTCATTGATCACACATTCATAAATGCTGTTCTTGATGGTGCGCGGATCATAACCTATACCCGAAGTTGAATTAGCCTGCGGGTCGGCATCAACTAAAAGTGTTTTATACTCCAGTACCGCTAAACTCGCGGCAAGGTTAATTGATGAAGTAGTTTTTCCTACGCCGCCTTTCTGGTTTGCTAAAGCAATTATCTTACACATGCTGTTTACTCCAATTTTTATTACAAGCTGCTTACATAGTAACGAAAGGCGAAACCTTATTTCTGTTTTCGAAAATGTATTTTTGCTGCGGATAAAGATAAGTATTAAAACTAATTCAGAAATCCACAGCTTTTGGCAAATTACAAACATAAGCTGTGAGAGAAATAGTGATTGAGTGAGTAATTACTTGTTTACAGTTATTTTAGGTTATTCACTCAATCACTAATTCACTCAATCACTCATTGTATAAACATGATCACAATTATATCATCAACAAACCGTACTGGAAGCTCAACGCTAAAAGTGGCAAAATTCTATCAAAGACAATTGCTGGCTGCAGGGGTTGATGCCGGACTATTATCACTTGCCGATTTGCCGCCCAATCTGATCCAATCTGATCTTTATGGTAATCGAAGCAAGGAGTTTGAAGTGATACAAGGTGTAGTAAATAAAACTGAAAAATTTATCTTCATCATCCCCGAATATAATGGCAGCTTTCCCGGTGTACTGAAGGTATTTATTGATGCCTGCGATTTTCCGCAAAGCTTCTACAACAAAAAAGCTGCATTGGTAGGGATATCCTCCGGCAAATACGGCAACGTGCGGGGCATAGATCATTTTACCGGCGTTTGTCACTATATGCACATCAATGTCATGTCGCTAAAGCTTCACATATCCTCTATTCATAAAGAACTGGATGCCGATGATAACCTATACAAACCAGATACGCTGAAATACGTTACTGAACAGTTGGAAAAGTTCGTTGCTTTTTAGGGAGTTGGAATTTTGAATAAGTCGGAAAGTCCGTTCATGTACGGAAGAAGGCTGTGCATTACTGTGATTGGACTCATTTAAAAAAGCATTTCGAAATCCAAATACAAGCTTTCGGACTTATACGGACGATCTGACTTCCGGATTAAATTATTTACCGTTAACCAGTCTTGCGATACCAAATGCTGCAGCAGCAGCCAGGGCACCGATCACCAAAACTTTAAACGCGCCAGAGATAGGTGGTTGCCCCGTTACTTTGCTTTTAAAATAGCCAAAAACGAACAAACATACTACAGTTATAGCGCAGGAATAATAGAGACCCTCCTGTGAATTTGCAATAAAGAAATAAGGAGAAAGCGGAATAATGCCGCCAACGATGTAGGAAATGCCAATTGTCAGCGCACTGTTCCTGGCCCTGTTGGGTTGTGGTTTTTCCAAACCGAGTTCATAGCGCATCATAAAATCAACCCATTTTTCTTTGTCTTTGGCTATTTCTTCGGTTGCTTCATGCTGAAGTTTTTCGGAAAGGCCAAAATCTGCAAAAACCTCGCGTACCTCAAGTTTTTCCTGCTCGGGCAGACGTTCAACTTCATCATATTCGCGTTTTAGTTCCGAATCATAATGGTCAGCTTCCGTTTTACCAGCAAGGAAACCGCCCAGACCCATGGCTATTGAACCTGCAACTATTTCGGCAATACCTGCTGTTACAACAATGCCAGATGAAGCTACGGCACCGCTTAACCCTGCTGCCAGCGCAAAGGGAACGGTCAAACCATCGGACATGCCAATGACGATATCTTGTATGGTATCTGAGCTTTTTAAGTGATGTTCGTTATGCATACCGTAAAAATAGGGGATAAAATGTGAAATAGGATTCCAAAATAATATTTTTGAGATGAACTTTCGTCGTATAATTATTTGCGGATATTCAATTTAAAACAAATATGATGGCGGTAACAAAAAGAATATCCTTACTTGTATTTTTATTATGTCCGTATTGCCTTGCTGCTCAGCAATATTATAACGCAAAGATCATATCGAATAAAGGGGATACTACGACAGGCTATATCAAGTATAAGGTCTGGGAATATAATCCAAATACGATCGACTTTAAATTAGAACCGGATAGCAGGCCCGCAAAGTATTCAGTTAAAGACCTAACGGGCTTTGTTGTTGACATCGGATTTCCTCTTATTTTTCGCAGGTATATTGGTCGGATATCTATGAATGATATCAATATCAACACGATCACAACCGAACGGGATACAAGTTTTAAAGTTGACACCGTGTTTTTAAAATCAGTACGGATGGGGAAGGTATCATTATATGTTTATGATGATCTTTTAAAAACAAGACTTTTTGTTAGCGACAACCAATCAACACCCGTGGAATTACAATATAGATTATACATGAAAGATGATATGCAGGGTAAAGGGAGCAATACAATAAACGAAGATATATTTAAAAAGCAACTGGTTGCACTTGCCGAAAAATATGACAGAATGGATGATAAAATGCGGATTGATTTAGATAAAAGTGCATACACCGAAGCCGCTATTGTAATTTTGGTCGATAAAATCAACGGCTTCACCGGACCCGATCCCAGCCTTGGAAATAACTTAGCGTCACCACCAAAAACAAAACTGGTTATCATGCTTGCCATATTCGCGGTAGTCGCTTACCTGATGTTTTCGGTAATGCATAAATGAATTTTTTTGCTTTTTTATACCAATTGTTGTTTTTTTGCATTCTATAAACTTAAACTTTTTTAACCATGACCTTTTCCAAACTTAAACTCGTACTTGTACTCATTGCGTTGCCAAGCATCGTCTTCGCCCAAAGTAATTTTAAACCCGGCTATGTATTAACTTTGAAAGGCGATACTATCAAAGGTTTTATTGATTACCGCGAATGGGACAATACACCCCTGACGATAGATTTTAAACGATCTCTGGCTGAAAAATCTGTCACTACCTATGGACCCGGAGATATCAGTTATTTTAACATCAACGGGATAGAAGAATATCGAAAATACGACGGACCGGTTAGTACCGATCCCACATCAACCTATAAAGTTGCCACAGGCCGCGATACCAGCTTTAAAATTACAAGCGTGTTCTTTAAGGTACTTGAGAAAGGTGTCCGGCTTGCGCTTTATGAATTTAAAGATGATATAAAAGAAAGATATTTCATTTCTTATGCTCCGGAATATGTTCCGAAAGAATTGATCTACCGGATTTATTTAGACCCTAACTGGGCCACCAACACTAATCCTAATGCCACAAAAACAATAACGGAGTTTACCTACCAGAAGCAGTTGAGTGCTGCTGCTTTAAAGTATAATGAATTAAGCGATAACCTCATTTCCTACATTGCCCGCGCCGAATATACATCAGATAATATTTTGGATATCGTTAGCCGTATCAATCATTATTCGAAAACAGAATACAGCAAAACGCATTATAATGGATCGGTACTGAACTTTTTTGTTGGTGCAGCTGCCTTTATTAATACCACAACACCAGGGCAGGATGGCGGATTGTATCCGGCAGGGGGAACTTCTTATACCTCGGTTTTGCCGCAGTTTTCTGTAGGTGTTAATCTTTATGCAAACCCGGCTACGCGCAAATTGCAGTTTCGCCTTGAACTGGGGGACGGTTTAATTAAATATCAAACATTATATAACAGTAAAGTGGTGCCCTACGTACCTACCGAGGTTTCCTTCAATGAAAGCACTATTACGATCTCGCCTCAGGTGATCTATAATTTTTATAATACCGAAAATGTTAAAGCATTTGTTGGATTTGGTATCATTTTTAGCCATTTCAGTTATTCAAATGTTTATTTTGGTGGCCAGGACAGAAGTAACGCTGAAGCTGCTGCCGTTGCAGCCGGTGAACCATTTATTTTTGAAAACAATGATAATTCATTCATCCTCAGGGCAGGCCTGCAATTCAGCAAACACCTGGTATTAATTGGTAGTTACCAAACTACCGTTAATAATACCAATGTAGGTTATTTCAGTCTGACCTCTTCGGCATCATCTGTTGGCATTAATTACATTTTTTAGGAGTTAAATTAAAGAACTATCGCTCCACCAACACCCAGCCTGAAAAAGGTGGTTGCCCATTTTTAAGGTCGATAACATAATAGTAGGTTCCGTTTGGCACTTGCTTGCCATTGGCTGTGCCGTCCCAGGGTTTGGCATAGCCAATACTTTTAAATACCTGCTGACCGTCGCGGGAATAAATTGTAGTAAGGCTTTGCGGATAAGTAATTAATGCATCAATGTTCCAGTAATCGTTGATGCCATCGTTATTTGGTGTAAAAGCGTTTGGGATAGTAATTTTTTGGTAAACCTTTACATTGACCGTACTTGAAACCTGCCCGCAGCTTTTCGAGAAAGCTGTTAAGGTATAAGTGATATCATTTGGGGGCGTAGCAATTGGTGTCAGCGAGGTGGGGTCACTTAAATAAGTAGTCGGCGACCAGGTGAAACCGGTAATGTTGTCGCCTGATACTGAGCCGTCAAGCTTAGCCGACTGCCCGGCAAAAAGTATTTTATTTTTGCCAGCACTCGCAACCGGGTTGTTGTAAACTGTAATCGTTACCGATTTAGTATCATCAAAGCATCCATCATTACTTATTTTGACGGAGTATGTAGTAGTTTGGGCAGGAGTGGCGATCGGATTTGCAATATCATCATGATCAAGCCCGCTTGATGGTGTCCATTTGTAATACAAGCCTCCACCAGCATTTAAACTAGTTGAAGTTCCCGCACAAATTGCCGTATTGGCGCTGATCGAGCCAATAATTTTTGGCTGTACAATTAGTGTAGTTTGAACAGGAGCCGCTACGCAGCCTTTGTCGGAAGTAGCTACCACGGTATAAACGCCCGCTGTTTTATCGGTCGCGGTTACAACCAGCGGATTTTGAGTGGTTGGCGATAAGCCGGGCCCGGTCCATTTATAAGTTGCCCCGCCCGTGCCGGTTAAAGTAAGTATATCGCCATAACATAAAGTCTGCGAAGCCGGTATTATTACCACAGGTGTTGGATTTACTAGTATAGTGAGCGGGGTTGAGCTTACAAAACACGAGGTAGCATTGATGTTGCTTCCTTCGCCAACCGAGAGCCGGTACTGGTAGGTGCCCGGCGCCGCATTAGGGATATCAATGGCATAATCCGGTCCATTCTGGCCCTGAATGTCGGTCCAACCTCCGTTGTTCACGTTGCTTTGCCATTGCAATGATGGGCTTACATATCCGTCGCCCACGCTTGAGGTAAGTTTATAACTGATATTAGTGCCCTGGCAAACACTCTGTTCGCCATTAGCTGCCAGACTGCCGAAGCCGGTTTGAACGATCGGACCACATGCTCTGAAAGCAATATCATCCATTAACAGGTCGTTACCATTACCGCCCGGAGCATTGTTCATCATGGTGACGATAACGTTGGTTACGTTAGCTGGTGTTGTGAAATAGGTGCCGTATTTGGTCCAGGTGGCGTCGGCGGTTGGAGCGATCGTGCCAGTTTTATAGGTCTTTAAAACGGTTCCATCACTGCCTTGTATGGTGAAAGTGATATCAGGGTGACTGTAATTGGAACCGGCCGAAGCAAGTGTGCCCAGGTTCATGATATATGCCGAAAATTCATAGGTGGTATTGGGGCACAGTCCATTGGCAGTTTGCGTAAAAAAAACACTCGGGGCAAAACTGGCATTGATCAGCATCATATAGCCGTTAGGGTCGCCGGTATGGTCATGCAATACGTTATGCCAGTCGGCATGGCAACCGCTTGTGCTGTTTACAATAGTATAGAAACCGTCTTCAGCGCAAGCAGTGGTGGTATAAGTAAAAGTTGTGATACCCGGCCCAAGCGGCGCTCCCGGGTTAAGGCCCGCGCCAAAGGTTTGATTGATCACCGGGTCGCCCAGGCTACCCGAACAGGTTTGAGCTTTTGAATTCCATGCCGCGGAAAACAAAGCAACCAATAAGATCAATCTAATTATAGGGGCCTTCATCTTTAATTCAGGTGCGCAAAATACGCGTGGATGTCAAAAATAATGTTTTAGTTGCAAATTGAGCTTCAAAATCAAAATCTTTGTCAAGTGGGCAATAAATGGTAGCTTGCCTCCTTTTAGCCCTGATACCGTTGTTAGACACAATTTTGGAAGCATAATTATTATTTATGGTCAAAGTTTACTTTTTGCTATTTTTTATTTTCCTTGTTCATAT
>CAISPD010000276.1 GCA_903887275.1 uncultured Mucilaginibacter sp. | reverse complement strand
TTTTTCGGGTTCGCTGATATCGGCGATATAGGCTGATGCTGTCGTAAAGCTGGCTCCGGTAAATCCTGCCAATAAGCGTCCGATAAAAAGCCAGCCAATAGTAGGAGCAAAAGCCTGAAACAAATAATCGGCACAGAAGCCCAGAAGTGAGCATAGTAAGATAGGGCGTCGGCCAAAACGGTCACTTAAATTACCGATCAGCGGAGAAAAGATAAATTGAGTCCCTGCATATGCCACTGCAAGCCATGCTGCATATGATGAGGCAGTGCTCAAATTACCATGGATCAGGTGTTGGATCAGTTTAGGGAATACGGGTATCACTATACCAAATCCCATTACGTCAATCAGTAACGTCGCAAATATGAAACCTAAGGCAGCTTGTTTTTTCGGTCGGTGCATGTTTAACGAATAAGGCTTAAAAGTTCGGTTTCAATACATATTTATCATAGAAACGGAAGATATGGCTGGCTGCTTCCTCAGCGGTATCCACTACCCGGTACAAATTCAGATCCTCCGGACTTATCGTATGTTCCTGGGCCAGCATCTTTTCCTCTACCCATTTAAAAAGGCCTCCCCAATAATCGCTACCCACAAAAACAATAGGAAAACGTGCGATCTTACCTGTTTGGATCAACGTTATCGCTTCAAACGATTCATCCATCGTTCCAAATCCACCGGGCAATACGATAAAACCCTGCGAATATTTCATGAACATCACCTTGCGGATAAAAAAGTAATCAAACTCCAGCAGCTTGTCGCGGTCAATGTATTTGTTATGAAATTGTTCAAATGGTAATTCAATATTCAAGCCCACCGATTTACCTCCAGCCTCGTAAGCGCCTTTATTGGCTGCCTCCATAATACCGGGCCCTCCACCCGATATAACACCATAACCACGCTCGGTAAGCAGGCGTGCAGTTTCCTCTGCAAGCTTGTAATATTTATTGTCGTTTTTCATACGGGCCGATCCAAATATGGATACACAGGGTCCTATTTTGGCCAGTTTCTCGAAGCCGTCGACAAACTCGGCCATGATCTTAAATATCTGCCACGAGTCAGTTACTTTGATCTCCTGCCAGTTCCTGTTCTCAAATGCGTGTCTTATTTTTTCTTCACCGGTCATGGTAGTTAGTTGGTCAATGAGTGAATGCTTTTTTTGTTGTATTGTTTTATTGTTGTATTGTTTGGGTGGTAGTGTTGGGTTTTTGGGTTGAGGTTAAAAACAGGCCGGCAAAAGTAATGGCTCCGTTCAGAATAATGAGTTCGTTATCGAAAACATAGCCGTGAAGCCATTCGACGGAATGCTGGCTCAGGAAATAACAAAATATGGGTGATATGATGCAGATAAAAGGCACCAGCTTGTCTTTAACCTGCCTGCGGCCCATAAACAACCCAAAGGAATATAGTCCAAGTAATGGGCCATAAGTATAGGATGCAACTTTAAAGATAGCGCCTACAACTGAATCATTATTGATAGCGTTGAATATGACGATGGTAAGCAACATCAGTCCCGAAAAAGCGATATGCACATAATGCCGGGTGCTCACCATTTTTTTGCTGTTGATATCCTTGTTTTTGGTGAAACCTAAAAAGTCGACGCAAAAGGAGGTGGTCAGTGCCGTAAGGGCCGAATCGGTCGTTGCAAAAGTAGCCGCCGTTAGCCCAAGCATAAAAACAACCGCTGGTAACACACCCAGGTATTTAAGCGCAATAGTAGGGTATAGGTAATCGGTTTTTTCGACATTGATACCATAACGACTGGCATAAATATACAGCAGCGCGCCCACGCTCAGGAAAAAGATATTGATAATGACAAATACCGTCGTAAAGCTGAACATGTTTTTCTGGGCTTCCTTGATATTGCTCATGCTCAGGTTTTTCTGCATCAGGTCCTGGTCGAGGCCCGTCATACCGATGGTGATAAACAATCCTCCTAAAAACTCCTTGCTCAGGTGAAGTTTGCTTCCCAGGAAATTATCCAGAAAAAAGATTCTGGAATAACTGCTGTATTTGATCGCGTCGGCCGCCTGAAAAATATTCATGTCTAAACTGCGGCATATAAAGTAAAGCGATAGAAAGACCGACGATACCAGAAAGAAAGTTTGCAGGCTATCGGTGATGATAATGGTCTTTAAGCCCCCTTTAAAAGTATAAGACCATATCAAAATCAAACAGATCAGCACCGTGATAGCAAAGGGGATATGGTAACTATCGAATATAAATTTCTGCAATACGATGACAACCAGATACAATCGGAAGGATGAGCCTATAGTGCGACTAATAAGAAAGATCCCGGCAGCGGTTTTATAACTCCAGGCCCCCAGTGCTGTTTCGATATAGCTGTAAATGGAGGTAAGCTTCATCCGGTAATACAAGGGCAGCAAAACTGAAGCGATGACGATAAAGCCTGCGGCATTGCCCAATACAAACTGGAAATAAGCAAACTGGTCGCCAGAAGGTGCACCAACCTTACCCGGAACAGAAATAAAAGTAACTCCGCTCAACGCCGTGCCGATCATCCCAAATGCAACCAGGTACCATTTGGAATTGCGGTTGGCTACAAAAAAAGTATCATTATCAGATGATTTGCGCGATGTTAACCAGGAAATGATCAGCAACACCACAAAATAGCCGATAATGAAAGATAGTAGTACTGCTGGTGACATGGTGTTTTTTTAGTCGGAATAAGTCCGAAAGTCCGGAAGTCCGAAAGATGTTTTGTTTATGTTGGCAATTTATGTAAAAGTCCGAAAGTCTGCATAAGTCCGGAAGTCCGAAAGATGATTTGTTTTGCTGTTTGTGTTGGCAATTTATGTAAAAGAAATAAATTCCTTGGCTTGTCTTTTGGACTTATGCGGACTTTCGGACTTATGCGGACTATTCCGTATTTTCGCAACATGAACTTTTCGTCGAAGTTGCTGGAGAATGCGGTTGCGGAGTTTGCTAAACTACCGGGTGTGGGGCAAAAGACTGCGCTGCGTTTGGTGCTGCATCTGCTAAACCAGGACCCGACCGAGGTGGAGCGATTTGGTCACAGCGTGATCAAACTGCGTAACGAAATACAATTTTGCAGGGTTTGTCATAATATATCCGACCAGGCCGTATGTGAGATATGCGCCTCGCCTAAACGCGACCAGGCCATGGTATGTGTAGTAGAGGATACACGTGACGTAATGGCTATACAGAATACTGATCAATATAATGGTGTGTATCACGTACTTGGGGGGCTTATCTCACCTATGGACGGTGTTGGTCCCAATGACCTGCAGGTGGATAGTTTGGTGGCCCGCATACGCGAAAACGACATAAAGGAGGTTATTTTCGCATTGAGCGCAACCATGGAGGGAGATACCACTATTTTTTATTTGCACAAAAGACTAAAAGATTTCAACATAAACATCTCAACGATAGCACGTGGCATAGCTTTTGGAGGTGAATTGGAGTACGTTGATGAGGTTACTTTAGGACGATCGATTGTAACCCGTGTACCGTACGAAAATTCACTTTCAAAATAGGGCATATGAAGCTTTCGGTCATCCTGGTAAGTCACCAAGCAAAGAATTCGCTGCGACTGGCCCTAAACGCACTGTATAAATCAAATAGTGCAGTTGAATTTGAAGTGATTATTGTGGATAATGCTTCAGACGACCGCACTTTTGAAATGCTTCAGCAAAGTTTCCCGCAAGTGCGAATCGTCACAAACCCAGTATTTGAAGGTTATTCCAGGGCCTATAACAAGGCGATCAGGGCATCAAAAGGCACTTATGTACTATTGTTAAGTCCGGATATGATGATCAAAAACGACAGCATTGAAAAGCTGTGCCGTTTTATGGATCAACACCCTCTGGCTGGGGGCAGCAGTGTTAGGATGGTGGATTATAATGGCGATTATTTACCCGAATCGCGCTATGGCCTGCCGGCAGCCTGGAGCACTTTGCTCAAATTTTCCGGTATGGGAAATTATTTTCCAAGGTCGTTCTCAAAACAAAAAGGTCGTGGTGATTGGGTTAAAGAATTTGAGACCTCAGAAGCGGATACTTTACATCCCGACTGTATGCTATTGCGTCGCTCGGCCTTAGAAAAAACTGGCTGGTTTGATGAACGTTTTAAAAGCTTTGGCTATAATATCGACATGGCCTATCGTCTTCGCCTTTCAGGATTTAAAACTTACTATTTTTCTAAAACTTACCTCATGCAATTACCAGGCAAGAGATTGAACAAATTTAGCTGGACATATATCAGCAATTTTTATGGTGCGATGTTTATCTTCGCAACTAAATATTTGTTCAAATTGCCTGTGATCAGACTCAAAGACATAGGCGAAATTTACCCTTCGCAATATGAAGTTGAATGAGAAAGTTGTAATTATTACAGGGGCATCTTCAGGAATAGGCAAAGCATTAGCGATAGACTTTGCACAACGTGGTGCAAACCTGGTAGTTGCGTCACGCAATTATGTGGCGCTATGCGAACTTACCGACAGCCTCATCAAACAATATAATATTAAAGCTGTAGCCGTGCAGTGTGATGTAACAGTACAGTCCGACTGCGAATACCTCATCAAACAAGCCATACTTACTTTTGGACGTATAGATGTACTGGTTAACAATGCCGGCATCAGTATGCGCGCTTTGTTCAGGGACGTTGAGATAGAGGTACTTAAACGGGTTATGGACATCAATTTCTGGGGTACAGTTTATTGTACCAAATACGCATTACCCGAATTGCTGAGATCAAAAGGTAGTTTGGTGGGTGTATCTTCAGTTGCAGGTTACAAAGGTTTACCGGGTCGATCAGGTTATTCGGCCTCAAAATTTGCGATGAACGGCTTCCTGGAGGTATTGCGTGTGGAAAACCTGCATAATGGTCTGCATGTATTGACCGCCTGTCCGGGTTTCACAGCATCCAATATTCGTTTTACCGCCCTGAGTAAAGATGGTTCACAACAAGGCGAAAGCACCCTGGAAGAAGATAAAATGATGACCGCCGAAGAGGTGGCCCGCCGCATCGCCGATGGCGTCGAAAACCGCAGTCGCACACTCATCATGACCCGCCAGGGAAAACTAGCGGTGCTCCTAAGCAAATTTGTACCCGGTTTATTGGATAAACTGGTTTATAAGACATTTGCCAGGGAGAAGGATTCGTTGCTTAAAGACACGATCTAGGGATTTTTTGAGATTTTTAAGAATCAAGTGTTTTACTTGACAACTTGACAAGAAAGTGATATCTTTGTTTTTAAACGATATTATGATGAAAAAAATGTCTGTTGGCGAGTTTAAGACTCACTTTTCTGAAGTTATAGAAGAAGTAAAATCGGGCGGGAAGTTTGCGGTCACTTTTGGAAAAAAAAAGGAGATCGTTGGCTATTTTTTACCGGAAATCCCGGGAGCTAAAACTAAACGTAAACTTGGCATACTTGAAGGAAGAGCGTCTGTCACATTCAAATCGGATTTTAAAATTACTGAAGAAGAATTTTTAGGCTGATGAATTACCTGCTGGATACCCATACTTTCCTTTGGTCTTTAACAGAAAAGCGAAAATTGTCGTTATCGGCCCTTCGGGCGATAGAAAATACCGACAATGCAATTTTAGTCAGCGCGATCAGTTTTTGGGAAATCAGTTTAAAAGCATCTCTTAATAAACTTGATATTATTGGATTTTTACCTGAAGAGCTGCCTGAAATAGCAATCAAAAGTGGTTTCGAACTGGTTCCTATTTCGCCTGAATTCAGTGCTTCTTATCATTTGCTGCCCTATATAGGACAACATAGGGACCCATTCGATCGGATGTTAATATGGCAGGCAATTCAACAGAAATACGTGCTAATAAGCAAAGACGATAATATAAAACAATACAAATCCGCAGGTTTAAAAGTATTATGGTGATGATTTCTATAATCACCTTATCCTAACCACACCATCCATCACCGCCGGAAATCGTAAAAACTGCTGATGATCGTGCCCTGGAACAATGTATTTGATATCTGAAGCAAGTGTTTTCATCCTGGCCATCGCTTTTACATAGCCTTCCGGGTCAAACGTGCCGCCAACAGATGCGGGTACCATATGGTCTAAACTATAATATACCCAGATATTGTCGGACGCAAGAATCACCCTGTCGGCACCCGTTGCTACCTGTACATATTGCGAATTATAGGTATGCCTGGAACCGGTATATACCCGGATACCGGGAAACAATTGCTGGTTATCGCCATCAACCAAGGTTAATTTGCCGGCAGCGTTTAAGGCTGTCATTTTTACTATATCCCGTTTGTTGAAACCTGAGTTTTCGTCGGGTTCCGCCTTACTCACGAAAAAATTATAATCCTCTTTCTGAATCCATATATGCGCGTTTGGGAACAGGTTTACCCCATCGATATGATCCCAATGCGGGTGTGAGAAAATGATATCGGTAATGCTTTCCGGACGGATGCCCAATTTCATCAACGCAGAATCTGGACGTATGTAGTTAACCGGATTGAACTCCCTGGCTTCGGCTATATCGTTTAAAAAGCCTGCATCCACCAAAATATTCTTACCGTTACTGCCTTTTATCAGCCAGATAATAAAATCGATCTTTACACTATCCGTTTTGGGTGCGTTCAATGACCAAACTTCTGTTGGGGTTGCATCCTTCATCGAGGCATAGCGCAGCGCATAAATTTGGTAAGTTAGCGTCTGCGAATAGGAAGTTGAAACCAAAAGAAACATTGAAAATAAAAGCAGGCAAAATGTTTTCATCGCAATTCTAATTTGCGTGAATTTAGTGAATAAGTAACGGAGTTTGGAAAGATTTTCCGAATGTCGGGAGATGGTCAGTGGCACAAAGTAATTTCAGGCCGGTTTTTTTGGTAAGAAATCAACTGGTCTTGTACTATTTTGAAAGTTCGAAAATGGCAGGCGGGCCCATGGGCCTGTTGCTGTCTTCTCATTGATCGAAAATCTTTTTTCCCTGCTTAATGAGGATCCCAACAATTAAAGCAAGGGGAATAAGACTCACGATAGTTCCTAAAATGGAATACGTATTCATGCTGCTTTTCTTTAAAGTTAATAATAGGCGTATAATAAAGGTAGTAATTAACACCCTGATTATCATACGTATTTTTACGTAATTTTCGACGTATTATTACTTTTTTGAAAAAATACAGTTAAAAATTTGTCGTGAAGGAAAAACCCGGGGCGCCGTTTTGGAAGCCAGGCATCAACAATGTGTTGTTAAACCGATTTCTTTTACTTGAGTTGCCGCTTGTACCCGATTGATCCTTAGGGACAAACCAACGGCGAACTGTGGGGTATACCAGGTAAGCCAGTTTGGTGGAAATGATACCATAGCCAGCACCGGTCACCACATCGCTGAACCAATGGTCGCGGTTATATAATCTGAAAACGCCTGTCGCAGCTCCGATGCCGTAACCTAAAACCCCAAACCAGGGCGATTTGTCGCTGTATTCCTGCGCTAAAAATTCGGCTCCCATAAAGGCAAAACTGGTATGCCCGGAAGGGAAAGACAGTTTATCGGCCTTATTTGGGCGAAGCCGGTGAGTTAAATGTTTGGTGAGTTCGGTCGAAACCCCCATAAAGCCTGTTGATAAGGCCAGCAGCGCAGTACGGTCGATAAAATTGTTTTTACCCTGCACACCAGCCAAATTCAATCCATAAACGATAACAATTGGCGTGAACATAAAGTAAGTTTCCGCTTTACTGTTAAAGCCCGAATCACTTTTATGTATCTGTCCGGCCTGATAATAGTCGAAACGTCTGATCGGGTGTACAGCAAACGATAAACCACCATAGGCTACCATGGCTGCAGGGGCAATAAAGGCAAGTGGTATCGATTTTGCTTTTTTTGAGGTATCCGGCGCGTTCAGATTGATTTTGGAGGTACTGTCGGTTGCTTTGGTTTGTGCATGGGCGAAAACTGCCAATAAACAAAGTTGTATGATTAATATTTTTTTCAAGATAGATCAAGTGTTAGGTTACTTATGCCTGCGCATTCACCGCTGTTATATTTATTTCTGATCGCTAATCTATTTTAAAATTCTGTATTAAAAATGAAAGGACAGCCGGAAAATGAAAAAGCCACCCGTTTTGCGGATGGCTTTTGTATATTTTTTGATAATATTATGCTGATAATAACACAGCTTTTACGGTATCCAGTATTTTAAAGGAATCGGCTGAGGATGGAGCCTCTGCATAAACACGTAGCACAGGTTCAGTTCCTGAAGGGCGAATCATTACCCAGCTTTCATCTTCAAAGAAAAATTTAAAGCCATCCATGTCTTCAACCTTAACCACTTTTAATGCTCCGAAGCTGGTATATACCCCGGTTTTGCTATTGCTGATTATCTGTTGCTTTAATGCTTCAGTTACGTGCAGGTCATAACGCTCAACGGCAAATTTGCCCACAATATCATAAATTTCCTGTACCAGGTCACTCAGTGAACGGCCGGTTTTGGCAATAAATTCCCAAATGATCAAACCGATCCAGATACCATCGCGTTCAGGAATATGTCCTGCCACAGCAATACCACCCGACTCTTCGCCACCCACCAGAAAGGGTTTGCCTGAGTTAACGATCAGGTCGCAGATATATTTAAAGCCAATTTTAGTAACAGTATTCTTTAAACCATAAGCATCACAAAGCTTCTGGATCTTGCTGGTACAGCTAAAGGTTGAATAAACCTCGCCATCAAGCCCTTTAACCTTATGCATGTAGTGGATCAGCAACAATAGGATATGGTGCGAATCAACGAAATTACCGTCCTGATCATAAAGACCGATACGGTCGGCATCACCGTCCGTTACCAATCCCGAAGCGATCTCACCTTCTGAAAGCTTGATGATGTCTTCAAACTCGCCCAGGTTACGCTGGATGGGCTCCGGAGCCTGCCCTGCAAAGCCCGGGTTGTGGTCGCTGTGGATGCGGGTAATATCCGGAAACAAACGTTCCATTACATTCATACCTGCACCATACATGGCATCATAGGCCCAACCGATACCGCTGGTGCGGATAAGATCGAGGTCGAAATTATTCTCCACATGTGCTATGTACATGCCTTCAAGGTCGACAAACTCTATCAATCCTGCCTGTTGATATTCGGCTATCGATTGTAAAGAAAGCTCAAGCGTATCCGGTATCTGCGATTCAACTTTTTCAATATCATCCGGTGTAGCCGGACCGCCATAACTGGCTTTGATCTTATACCCATTATAAGCTGGCGGGTTATGACTTGCCGTAATGATGATCCCTGCAGAGGCATTTTTCCTTACGGTGCCTAAAGAGATCATTGGAGTTGATACGAATGCATTTTCTGCACGGAAAACCTTCACGCCCTGCGATGCCAGTACGCGGGTAGTAATGTCGGCAAACAATGGCCCGGCGAAGCGCGGGTCGTTGCCTACAACAGCGGTAGGTTCTTTAAATTCCTGTTTTAGCCACAATGCGGTTGCATAGGCTACACGTTTTACATTTTCTACTGTAAAATCGTCTGCGATGATGGCCCGCCATCCGTCGGTACCGAATTTTATTTTGATCATTTTAGGTATATGGTTGTTAAAATCCTATTTTTAGCGCCTCAAAATCTATACAAGGATATCAATCATTTGTGTTAAAAGAAAACAAAAAATGAAAGTTTTAAAATTTGGCGGTACATCAGTGGGAAGCCCGGTGCGCATGAAGAAGCTGCTGGATATTATTAACCCACACGAAAGACAAATTGTAGTGCTTTCTGCGGTATCCGGTACCACCAATAATTTGGTTGAAATTGCACAGGCTTACCTGGCAGGCGATAAGCCCAAAGCGACTGAATTGATCCAAATATTAAAAAGCAAGTACGAAATATTTATCAATGAGCTGTTTTCCGGTCCTGAATTTGTGGCGCAGGGTGCAGAGGTGATCGATTACCATTTCGGACTATTGTTTAATTTGTCGCATGATCTTTTTACCAATATTGAGGAGAAACTGATTTTGGCGCAGGGCGAATTGATATCAACTACGCTTTATCATATTTACTTAAAAGAAATAGGCTTACCCTCAGTTTTATTACCGGCGCTTGATTTTATGAAGATCGATGAGGATAATGAACCTATCGTTGATTATATAACCCGCCATATTGAGCCATTATTGAATGCCTATCCGGATATCAACCTGTTTATTACCCAGGGTTATATTTGCAGGAATGCCTTTGGCGAGATAGATAACCTGCGCAGGGGTGGAAGCGACTATACAGCTTCGCTCATTGGTGCGGCTATCCGCAGTGAGGAAGTGCAGATATGGACCGATATTGATGGCATGCACAACAATGATCCGCGGATAGTTAGCGGTACTAAACCCATCGCCCGGCTTTCATTTGATGAAGCTGCAGAGTTGGC
>CAISPD010000275.1 GCA_903887275.1 uncultured Mucilaginibacter sp. | reverse complement strand
ACCGCATCACATGCTAACGCCACAGGAGGTTTTGAAGAATAAGCCCTACCCTATTTATATTCAGTACCAGTAGGTTAGCCGATAGTCCATGGTCGATGGTCCATGGTGATTATTAATTACGAAAATTACCATGGACTATCGACTATGGACAATAATGAACTTAAAATAGGACTCATTGGCTGCGGCCGCATCAGCCACCGTTTCATGCAGGGACTTGCGGTTGTTGATGGTGTTGAACTTGCAGCCGCATGGTCGCGCAGGCAGGAAAGCGTTGCAGCGTTTACAGGCAAATATGGCGGTAAAGCCTGTCCAAGTATTGAAGAATTGCTGCAAAGCGATATCGATGCGGTTTATATCGCCACACTTCCTGATAGCCATGCCGATTACAGTATTCTTGCGCTTAATGCCGGCAAGCATGTGCTATGCGAAAAACCGGCTACGGTAAACCTTAGCCAACTAAACGAAGTTTTGGCAATAGCCAAATCAAAAAAATTGCTTTTTATGGAGGGTATGAAACCACCTTTCTACCCTTTATACCAAAAGCTAAAAGTTCATTTACAAACTGACCCGATAGGACCTGCGGGTTATGTCAGGGCCGGCTCTGCAGTGGCCGACTTATCGCACGATCACCCTAATTTCAGTTACCAACTGGCTGGTGGTGCCATTATGCAAATTGCACCGTATGAAGCTTTCCTGGCTTTAGACTGGCTGGGAGCAATGACCGGACTTCAAGCTATGGGCCGATTCAGCGGCAGGGAAGTAGACATGTTTTCTATCTTTCAAACGATGCACAGCGATGGCTATGCACAGCTCTATTGTGGTTTCGACCTTCATGGGAAAGGCGATGCACTGATATCCGGACCATTAGGTTATATCACTATACATCAAAATTGGTGGAATCCCGCTAAAGCAACCATCAACTATTTGGATGGACGCATCGTCGAACTCGATGAACCTTACACCGCAGGGGGCCTCAATTACGAGCTCGCGCATTTTTGCGAGCTTATAAGAAACGGCCAAACTGAAAGCCCGATCATCACTCACGAGCTCTCGCGGGGCATGATGGGGATGCTGGATGAGGCCAGGAAACAAGTGGGATTGAGGTTTGAGGGAGAGGCCTGGTAATATAATGACGTAGCTTTAAGGGCCTATCAATCATTTGCAGGCCCTTAAAATTTCACTCAAAAAACATTTCCCAAATATTTCGCTAAATTTGATAAAATCCTTAACACATCAAGCCATGAAAAAATTTTACCTGCTGCTTTTTACATGCTTCATTACTGTAAACATGGCTTTCGGCCAAAGCAATTGGATCAATTATAAGATCGATAACCGGGTATCGCTAAAACTGCCTTCACAACCACAAACTATCGACGCCACCAATGTAATGGCTACCGACAGCAATCACCTGGCATATGTGGTAGGCGTGGTTGATTTAGTAAAGACAGACGGTACCGATTCGGCCAAATTGGCTTCCATCGCTACAACCCCGGAGTATATTAAGGTTTTCAGAGATAACCTGGTTGGCGCTATGCCCGGGTTTGATATGGGCGAAGTTAAATTAGGCACCTGGCATAACCATACCAGTTATACGCTTGAAGGTGTTTATACACGTAATAATGCAAAAGTGTACATGTTACTGTTTATTATTGGAAGTAATTTATACAGCATCACCGCTCTTGTACCCGAAAATCAAAGTCCTAAAGGGAAAGACGACCTTTTAGCGTCTATTGTGACCAACTAAATATTCCTGCCTTCTACTATCCGCTAACAAAACAATCCGGTAATACAACAATTTTTATATCAAAATTTGCATTTATATAAGCACTTATATAAATTGCATCATGAATTTTTATGAGGAGTTGGGCTACCTGGTTTTAGGTAGCAGAATGCGCCGCCTTAGCGAGGCATTTTTATCGGAGATAAACAAGACTTACCAAACCGCCGGAATAGCATTTGATGCCAGCTGGTTCCCGGTATTTTACCTGCTTTCAAAAAAGAGTTCGATATCGATCAAGGAATTGAGCGACGCGACAGGCGTTTCGCACCCAGCTGCAAGTCAGCTGGTTACCAACCTGAAAAATAAAAAGCTTCTGAAAACCACAACGAGCAGCATCGATGGGCGCCTGCAGTTGGTGCAGTTAACCAAAAACGGCCATGCTTTACTTGAACAGATTGAACCGGTATGGGAAGCAGTAAAGATCACAATGGAAGAACTGGTCCACAATGATCCGGAAAGTGAACACCTGCTGGCAGCTATAACGGCAGTGGAGAAATCCTTCAGGGCATTGAGCCTATCGGAAAAGATCAACGAAAAATTACAGGAAGTAAAGCATGAACAGAACCTTTAACTACGGAACCGACTACCTGTCTATCGGCCTTTGTCTTGATATTGCATCAGGAAAGGTTAAAGGCATTATAAGCGATACTGCCAAAACCGGGATCATCTCTTCCTGGCAGGCAGTAAAAAAGATTGTTGAGCGCGAAATACCAGTTTACGGTATTAACACCGGCTTTGGGCCATTGTGCGATACGCATATATCTGAAGCACATACAAGTATCCTGCAGGAAAATTTATTAAAGAGCCATAGCGTCGGCGTAGGTAAACCAATCCCAACGGAGATCGCCAAACTGATGCTCATTACCAAGGTCCATGCACTGGCCCAGGGTTATTCGGGTATCCCACTGGCTACATTGGAGCGCATCATCTGGCATATCGATCAAAATATCATCCCTGTAGTACCTGAAAAGGGATCGGTTGGAGCATCAGGCGACCTGGCCCCATTGGCCCACCTGTTTTTACCACTTATTGGTTTAGGCGAGGTGGAAGAGAATGGCAAAACGATACCCGCCGCCGAAATGCTGAAAGTGCACAATTTAAAGCCCATTAAACTCGGGCCAAAAGAAGGACTGGCACTGATCAACGGCACACAGTTTATCCTGTCGTTCGCGGTTAAAGCTGTTGAACGTATGAATAAGGCCCTGCAGTTGGCCGATCTTGCTGGCGCTATGTCACTGGAAGGTCTTATGGGCTCTTCAAAACCATTTGATCCAAGACTACACCGGATCAGACCCTATAAGGGCAACCAGTTAGTGGCCAACCGATTATACCAGTTGCTCAATACATCGGAAATATTAAACTCACACCTTGATTGCGACCGGGTACAGGACCCCTACTCATTGCGCTGTATGCCACAGGTACACGGTGCTTCGCGAAATGCCTGGCTGCACCTGAAGGAAATGACCGAGATCGAACTAAATTCGGTTACCGACAATCCCGTCATTTTTGATGCCGACGACACCATAAGCGGGGGTAATTTTCATGGGCAACCTCTGGCTATTCCCCTGGATTATGCCACCATCGCGGCAGCAGAATTGGGCAATATTGCCGACCGCCGTTGTTACCTGATGAGCGAGGGTCGCTATGGTTTACCAAAATTACTTACCGAACATGCAGGGCTAAACTCCGGTTTGATGATACCGCAGTATACTACGGCTGCTTTGGTGACCGAAAATAAAACACTTTGTTTCCCTGCCAGCGCTGATAGTGTCCCTACGTCGCTTGGTCAGGAGGACCATGTTTCTATGGGCTCTATCAGCGGACGCAAACTGCATCAGGTATTGGATAACCTTGAATATATACAAGCCATTGAGCTGCTTTATGCCGCTCAGGCCATGGATTTCAGGCGCCCCTTAAAATCAACGCCCATTTTGGAGGCCTGCCATAATTATGTGCGGCAGTTTGTACCTTTTATTAAGGAAGACAGACTATTTGCAGACGATATCAAAGCCTTACATCAATTGGTAAAAGACGGTTCGCTATTGGCTATAGCCGACGATGCTGCCGCTAAAAACAATATTAAACTGGATAACAATGACGAGTTCGGAATTTATTAAGACTTACGCGGCGCACCCTGTGTACAGGGCACCGCGCGGCACCCAATTACATGCCAAAAGCTGGACTACTGAGGCTCCCTTGCGTATGTTACTCAATAACCTTGATGACGAAGTTGCTGAAAACCCGGCTGAACTGGTGGTTTATGGTGGTATCGGGCAGGCAGCACGCAATCCCGCGGCCTTGCGCAAGATCATCGAACTGTTATTAGAGCTGGATGAGGATCATTCGCTACTGGTACAATCCGGTAAACCGGTTGGGATCATACGCAGTCACCCACAAGCACCAAGAGTGTTGCTGGCGAATAGCAACCTGGTACCAGCCTGGGCCACATGGGAACATTTTAACGAATTGCGTTCACGCGGCCTGATGATGTATGGGCAAATGACAGCGGGTAGCTGGATCTATATAGGTTCGCAGGGTATCCTGCAAGGCACCTATGAAACCTTTGTCGAGTGCGGTCGCCAGCATTTTAACCATGACCTGAAGGGCAAACTTATTGTAAGCGCCGGCCTCGGTGGTATGGGTGGGGCTCAGCCTCTGGCTGCAACCATGGCCGGTGCCGTATTTTTAGGTGCTGATGTAGATGCCACACGCATACAAAAACGTGTCGATACCAAATATATCGACCGCATGACCTATTCGTATGATGAAGCCATTGCCTGGGTAAAAGAAGCCATGCAAAATGGCGAGGAGTTATCCGTTGGTCTGGTAAGCGATGCCGGCGATATGCTGGAGCACCTGATCAAAGATGGCTTTGTGCCAGATGTTTTAACCGACCAAACATCGGCCCACGATCCGATCAACGGGTATGTGCCCAATGGCTTAACTTTGGAAGAAGCATTAGCTTTACGTAAAAGCGATCCGGCTAATTATAAAGAACTTTCGCTCAAAAGCATGGCCCGCCACGTAAGCTTGATGCTGCAGCTGCAAAAACTTGGGGCGGTAACTTTTGATTACGGCAATAATATCCGCGAATTTGCCCGCCAGGGCGGCGAACCTGATGCATTTGATTTTCCCGGTTTTACCCCAGCTTATATCCGACCGCTATTTTGTGAAGGAAAGGGGCCATTCCGTTGGGTAGCATTGTCGGGTGATCCTGAAGATATTTATACAACCGACCGGGCATTGATCGAAGCATTCCCCGAAAATAAGCACCTGATCAACTGGCTCGAAAAAGCACAGAAACAGATCGCTTTCCAGGGTCTGCCGGCACGCATCTGCTGGTTGGGCATGGGCGAACGCGAAAAAGCGGGT
>CAISPD010000274.1 GCA_903887275.1 uncultured Mucilaginibacter sp. | reverse complement strand
ATGCCTAATGCCTAATGACTAACCAGTATAACATTCACTAAAAAAAATTTCATCAAAATTTCATCTTCGGTATAATATTGTATTTTTACTTACGTTATCTATTTTGTAAAACCAATTATAAAACTCTTTTTGATAAGACAAAGCGTATGGGAGAAAATTCTACTACAACTATTTTTAACGAAACTTCTAAAGCAACAGCCATGAAGCTATCAGAAGCAACAGAAAACCTCGACGCAGATGATTTGATTTTTTATAACTCATTGCGCCCAGAATTGGATTTGCTTAAAAAAAATCCAAATCCTGAAACGGTATTTAATATCCTGAATTTTTCAAAGAGTCTGCGTTAGTCAGCTCATAGATCATGGTTCACAGATCATGGATGAACGTTCATGTATCCTGGCTGTGCTTTAACGGAAAACATGCCGCATGTAGCCAATGTGTAATGCCTAATAATCCGACCATGAGCTATTAACGATCACCTGCCAAGCATGCTCCGCGCCGAACGATATCGTCATTTTATTGAATATTTTTCTACCAACCAGCCTAATGCCGAAACTGAGCTGCATTATGGCAATCCATTTCAATTACTCATCGCTGTTATTCTGTCGGCACAATGTACTGATAAGCGGATAAACCAGGTAACTCCAGCCATTTTCAGAGATTTTCCAACACCGGAAGCGCTGGCTGCAGCCACGCCAGAGAAAATTTTTGAATATATCAGAAGTGTAAGCTATCCCAATAACAAATCAAAGCACCTGGCTGGTATGGCCAGAATGCTGGTAGAAGTATTTCATGGCGAGGTGCCTTCCGATATTAATGATCTTCAAAAATTACCCGGTGTAGGCCGGAAAACCGCCAACGTTATCGCTTCGGTAGTGTTTGAAGCACCGGCAATGGCCGTTGATACCCATGTATTCAGGGTAGCTAACCGAATAGGGCTCACTAATAAAGCCAAAACCCCTTTAGCTTCTGAAAAACAGTTAACCGAGTATCTTCCAGCCGAGACCGTACGCTTTGCACATCACTGGCTTATTTTACATGGCCGTTATATTTGCCTTGCACGAGGCCCCAAATGTGAAACCTGCCCTATCAATTGGTTTTGCCGTTATTACGAACATAACCATACCGAGGCCGCCCTTAGACGTGCCGAAGCTGCCAAAGCCAAAAAGCTCAAAGAACTAAAGAAGAAAAAGCAACTCGACATTATCGCCAAAGAACTGAAAAAACGCAGTGTGGATAAAGATATTTGACGTTAGAATTTTCAATAGCTAAGTTTGAAAGAGTTAAATAGCTCCAAACATTTCAGTTTGTTAATGCAATTGATCAACGGCAAAACCATTGCTAAAAAAAACTTCAATAAAAATTACTAATATTATTAGCATTTGTCAAAACCATTATATACATTTGCTAACCGAAATTTATAAAAATGAGCAGCGCAGATAAATTAAAAGCATTGCAGCTTACCCTGGATAAGCTGGAAAAATCGTACGGTAAAGGTACCATCATGAAGTTGGGCGATACGGCCATTGAACCTATCGACGTGATATCAACCGGCTCCCTTGGCCTTGACATTGCGCTGGGTGTAGGCGGCTTACCAAAAGGCCGGGTAATTGAGATCTACGGTCCTGAATCTTCAGGTAAAACTACTTTGGCAATTCATGCTATTGCAGAGTCGCAAAAGCAAGGTGGCATTGCAGCATTTATTGATGCAGAACATGCATTCGACCGTTTTTATGCCAAAAAACTTGGTGTAGATGTTGAAAATCTTTTGATCTCACAACCCGATAATGGCGAGCAGGCGCTGGAGATAGCCGATAACCTGATCCGTTCAGGAGCAATAGATATCATCGTGATCGACTCGGTAGCTGCGCTTGTACCAAAAGGTGAAATTGAAGGCGAAATGGGCGATAGTAAAATGGGTCTCCAGGCGCGTTTAATGTCTCAGGCATTACGTAAGCTAACAGGCACCATTAGCAAAACCGGATGCTGCTGTATATTTATTAACCAGCTGCGCGATAAGATCGGTGTAATGTTCGGTAATCCTGAAACAACTACTGGCGGTAATGCACTTAAATTCTACGCATCGGTTCGTTTGGATATACGCCGTATATCTCAGATCAAAGATACTGACGAGGTATCGGGTAACCGGGTTAAGGTAAAAATTGTTAAAAATAAAGTAGCACCACCATTCCGTATCGCTGAGTTTGATATTATGTTCGGCGAAGGCATATCCAAGGCTGGTGAAATCATCGACCTTGGCGTAGATTATAACATTATCAAAAAATCAGGTTCATGGTTTAGTTATGGCGATACCCGTTTGGGTCAGGGCCGTGATGCTGTTAAACAATTGATACTCGATAACCCTGAATTGATGGAAGAGCTTGAAACTAAGATCAAGGAAACAGTAACGGGTGAAAAACTTCCGGTGGAAACAGAGTAAAGAAAAATTACCACAATAATTGGGTGGCAACACCGATAATTGATCCGATAAATTTTATGGCCTTCCATTTTGGAGGGTCATTTCTTTGGAAAGGATTTTAGGATTGATTTTTGATAGACAGGATTTTCCTTTTTAGTGTACTAATTGAAATTAAAAAAGCTTCGTGCGATACCTCACCCTGCTTTGCAAGGGATAGAAGAGAATGGGTTCAGGATCGGTACTAGTGAACCCTAAAGCCAAGCCCAGCACATCTAGTCGCGCCAAAGCAGGGAAGATTAATGAAGATTAAAAAGTAGAAATCAACAAAAACTACAATCAATTAAATCTTTAAATCGTGTCTAGCTGTCTTTATGCGCCACAGCCGTACCCGTTTTCTGATACTGTTGCTTTTTAGCCTGCTCCCGGGTTAAATAAGTATAAGTTATTCCCAATACCACCAGAATGGCAACAAGTATTATACCCGCAGTGCCCTTTCGTTTGTCCTGACGCATCAACCATACAAGAAAAACCACCAGAGGAAGTAGGAAAATACCGAAGAAAATAATATTGGGTCCGAGCATGTTTTTGTTCAGTGAATGAGCGAATTAGTGAATTTGGATTCGATAAATTCAAGCCATAGAAGCCTCATCACCCTGCAAAAATATAAATAAGTCTTATGTCTCGATGCACCAATTAAATAATTAAACGATTCTATTACAAATCCAGCTATTAAATTAAAATCACTAATTAACTCATTGATATCTGACTGCTATCAAACTTCAAAATGATGTACCTCATTTTTTAGGCGGCATTGTTTGCGCAAATTCGTTCATACATAAATACATACACGATGAGAACAATTGCTGTACTTACCGATTTTTCTGAAAGAGCCGAGCATGCTGCAAGGTATACCTTGCACCTGGCTAAGAAAATAAAAGCAAATATCCTGTTATTCAATTCTTTCATGGTACCTTCTGATGTGCCAATGGCTGCTCAGGTAGCATGGCCAACTGTTGATTACGACGAAGTAAAAAATGATTCGGAAAAAACGCTGAAAAAATTAGCCAAAAAGTATGAGGCAGAATTAAAAGAGCAGCACCTGTCCGGAAATTTTTTGCCTGCTATAAATTATGCGTGCGAGGAAGGTTCACTGGCAAATAATATACCCGGACTTGAAGAAAATAAAGATATCACGCTGTTGGTAATGGCTACCCATGGCGCCGACGAGTTATCAGCATTTATGTTTGGGAACAATTGCAGGCAGGTAATTGATGCGGCCTCTATTCCGGTATTGATTGTGCCGGAAACAAGCAATATTGGCGATGTGGAAAAAATAGTATTTGCCTCAGATGTTACCTATACAGATGTTGAATACCTGAAGGCGCTGGCAGTATTGGCAGCCAAGTTCTCAGCCGAGATTACAGTAACCAATGTCAATCCCGATAACCCGCTCGACAGTGAACATAATGCAGCAGTACGACTGTTTATGAATGATGTGGAACATGATGTGGATTACGACCGAATCAGCTTCAAAAGCGTTCCGAATGTTAGTGTAAAAAAAGGCTTGGAATGGCTTATTGAAAACACTAAGTTTGATATGTTAGTAATGGTACACCGCAAAAGCAGCTTGTTTGAATTGGTATTCAAATCCAGTATCACTAAAAAAATGGCTGACCGTGTTGATGTCCCATTGCTGGTTTATCCATATCCATCAGCTCAGGTACCATTAATTTAGTATGATAAGGTTTTTATTTTTCGCCACGGCGGTTACGGTACTTTTTAGTTGTAACAATAACAATATCATACACCCAGGGCGAAAAAAGATCATTGAAACGGTTTACGCTTCGGGCAAGATCATGGCCGATAGCGAGTATACTGTTTATGCACTAAACGCAGGTACCGTAATTGAAAAAATGGTCAACGAAGGAGACCATATTACCGCCAATCAGGTAATTTACCGTATCAATAATTCTGCTCCTGCTGCCAAACTAGAGGCGGCCAATCAGGCTTACAGCAAAGCAAAGCAGGATCTGTCACCCAGCTCCCGGATCCTGGCCGACGCAAAGATCGCTTTACAAAATGCTGAGTTAAAATTCGGCAACGATTCACTGCAATACGCCAGATTAAAAGCATTGTGGGCCGAAAATGTAGGCACCAAAAGCGCTTTAGATAATGCCGAGCTGCAATGCCGTACCTCGTTGAATCAAAAACTATCGACCCGGGAAAGATATTTTTCAACCGTCAATGACCTTACACTATCGCTCAAAAACGCGGAGAGCCAGGTAGCAAGCGCTCAAAATGATTATAATAATTATACCATACGGGCTGAACGGTCGGGCACTGTATTTCAGATGCTGAAAGAAAAAGGTGAAGCTGTAAAAGCAAATGACGCTCTTGCGCTGGTTGGCAAATCTACAGACAGGATCATCCGCCTTGCTGTTGATCAGCAGGATATTAACCGGGTAAAGCCGGGGCAGTATGTTCTCCTCAAAACGGATGCAACCGGCGACAAAATCTATGAAGCCAGGGTAATACGTGTTTACCATACAATGAACGAATCAGACCAGACATTCCGTGTTGAGGCAATTTTTACTGGCAACACACAGCAGTCATTTATTCATACATCCATCGAGGCCAATATAATCATCAGTGAAAAACAGAATGCACTGGTTGTTCCCAGTCAGGTTATTCTAAGTGGCGACAGTTTGAAAGTAAAGCTAGACGGTAAAGTAAAAACCATCCCGGTAAAAACTGGTATCCGCACACTGAACGAAGTGGAAGTTTTAGATGGTGTCGATGAAAAGTCGGCTATTATAATTCCGCCGGCAAAATAAGATCATGTTTGTAAATACCCTAATTGCAAAAAGACACCTGTTAGCAAATAAAAAGCAAACTCTTGTTGCTATGCTTGGAGTAACTTTCGGCATTGCTATGTTTATCCTGATGATCAGTTTCATGGTGGGCGTTAACCAGTTTATGGAAGACACGATGCTGTCATCTACTCCCGATATCCATATTTACAACGACATAAAAACCGATTATGCTCTTTCGATAACCGGTGACTATTATAAAGACAAAAACGCTGTTATCGTTGTACATCATCCCAAGCCCAAACAAGTAACCCTGAATATTAAAAATGCTGCCGGTATCATCAATAACCTTCGGCAGGATCCGGATATAGCTTATGTATCGCCACTGTTAAGCACTCAGGTTTTTTATAATTATGGGCCGGTACAAATTAACGGCTATATCAACGGCGTTAATATTTTAGACGAGGCAAAAATATTTGACCTTGCAAGTAAAATGACTCAGGGCGTTCCTCAAAATCTGCTCAGTGCCGATAAAGGTATTATTATGGGAAGAGGGCTTGCCGATAAGCTTAACCTGAATATGGGCGATATGGTGACCCTAACCACGCCACAAGGAACCACCATGAGTTTCAGGGTGGTTGGACTTTTTGCTATTGGCATAAGCACGATAGACAATACACGCAGTTATGTTAACCTTGCAAACGTACAGCAATTGATGGGTCAGGATCGAAGCTATATCACCGATATCAATTTAAAACTGCGGACCAACAAAATTGCCCGGCCAAAGGCCATCGCTTTGGGTAAAAAATACAGTTACAAATCAGACGATTGGGAGACAGCCAATGCTTCAGTGCTGGCCGGTAACATTGTACGTGACGTTTTGACCTACGTTGTAAGCATCACTTTACTGGTGGTTGCCGGTTTCGGCATCTATAACATCATGAACATGACGATCCAGAATAAAATGAAGGATATTGCCATTTTGAAGGCCGAAGGCTTTGCCGGTAAAGATATTGTGCAAATATTTCTGAGCCAATCGCTTTTTATAGGCTTCTTTGGTGCCATGATGGGAGAAGTGCTGGGCTTTTTATTGGCCTACGCGCTGTCGAGGGTGCCATTTCCGCACAATGACTTTATTGCACTGAAATTTTTCCCGGTAATATTTAATCCGGCACATTATATTTTCGGGCTGGCTTTTGGCGTTGTTACCCCTTTTATAGCCGGTTTGATGCCTTCGTTAAAAGCTTCCAGAATTGACCCTGTAGCCATATTGAGAGGATAATGAGCATAGCCCTTAACGCCGAAAAGCTAAATAAACACTTTAAACAGCCCGAGGATTTCCATGTGCTGCAGGACATCTCGTTCTCTGTAAAAAAAGGAGAGTTTGTGCCGATCATTGGAAAATCGGGCAGCGGCAAATCAACCTTGCTATATTTATTGAGCACTTTAGATACCGATTATACCGGCAAAATTACTATTAATGATACCCTGGTAACCGGCAAGAGTCAGAATGACCTGGCCCGCTTCCGCAACCAAAACATAGGTTTCGTTTTTCAGTTCCATTTTTTGCTACCAGAATTTACAGCTCTGGAAAATGTTATGTTACCTGCGCTAAGACTTGGAAAACATACAAGAGACGAGATTGAAACCAATGCCATTGCAAAATTGAAACAACTCCAAATGGATGGTTTCGCACAAAAATTATCCGGCAAACTTTCAGGTGGGCAGCAGCAACGAGTGGCAATTGCCAGAGCGCTGATCAATGACCCGGCAATTATTATGGCCGATGAACCTACAGGTAACCTCGACAGTATAAATACAGGCCTTGTCTTCGACATCTTCAAAGACCTTTCGCACAACAAAGGTATAACCATATTGACAGTTACGCACGATCTTGACTTCGCGAAAGGAGCCGACCGGGTAATTGAAATGGTAGATGGGAGGATTGTTTAATTAGTGATTGAGTGAATGAGTGAGTGGGTGAGTTGCTGGTTAAAGAATGAAATTTTCTTTCAGGAACATTAAAACACACTTTTTCACAATTGTCAAAATAGTGTATTCACTCATTTACTAACTCACTAATTCAGAAGGGCATTCTGGCCAAGGGGGCTATATCCTGACCTACGAAATCATTTTTGAGGAATTTGTAGTACCCTGCAATGGCGATCATCCCGGCATTATCTGTACAGTATTGAAATTGGGGTATAAAGGTATTCCAACCCATTTGTTGCCCCAGATCGGTAAGGCCCTGGCGTAAACCGGTATTGGCAGAAACACCACCTGCAAGCGCAATATCAGTTATACCAAATTGCAATGCTGCTTTTTTCAATTTGTTCAATAAAATGGTAACGATCCTTCGTTCAACCGAAGCACAGATATCTGTGATATTTTCCTGTACAAAGTTTGGATTTAGCGCAACATTATCCCTGATAAAGTACAAAATGGATGTTTTAAGGCCGCTAAAACTAAAGTCTAACCCGGGTATTTGCGGCTCAGGGAATTGGTAGGCATTGGGGTTACCTAATCGTGCATTTTTATCGATCAAAGGTCCACCCGGATAAGGCAGGCCAAGTATTTTACTCGTTTTATCCAGGGCTTCACCAGCGGCGTCATCGGTAGTTTGCCCTACAACTTCCATATCAAAATAATCCTTTACCAAAACGATCTGGGTGTGTCCACCAGATACTGTCAAACATAAAAAAGGGAAAGCCGGCTTCGGATCATCTATAAAATGAGCTAAGACATGAGCCTGCATATGGTTAATTTCGATAAGCGGAATGTTTTTTGCCAACGCAAAGGCCTTTGCAAATGAAACACCAACTAACAGCGAACCCAATAAACCAGGCCCGCGTGTAAAAGCAACCGCATCAATATCATCCTTATCAATATTTGCCTTGTACAGGGCTTGCTGAACAGCAGGAACTATGTTCTGCTGATGCACACGGGATGCAAGTTCGGGCACAACACCGCCATATGCTTCGTGAATAGTTTGGTTGGCTATTACATTGCTTAAAATGGCGCCATCAACGCAAATAGACGCTGATGTTTCGTCGCAGGAAGATTCGATTCCGAGTATAACTGGCACTTTAAGATTTTTGATTAAATTTAAAAAACCGATAAACCATCAGTTTTGTTGTGAGTCAAAGAAAACATCGTTAATATGTTAAAAAACTAAAACATATTATCTGCATTTGAAGTTTACCTTTGAGCTTTAAATTTTTTTTGGGGGCAAAGTTATTAAAAAACTACTTAAAATAGCGTTATGGGTTGTGCTGTCGGTATTTCTGTTGCTGAACGTAGTATTGCTTTTATTTCAATACCAACCGGTACAAACCTGGGCTGCAAAAAAAGTCGCCAAATCGCTTTCTTCAGATCTTAAAACCGAGGTAAGTGTTGGCAGTTTATACCTCAAGCCCTTTTCTTCTTTTGTACTGAAAGATTTTTTTATCCTGGATAAAAACAGGGATACTTTATTCAAAACACCCAAATTGGAGATCGGGATCAACAGTTTTTCAGTTTTTACCAGTTTACCCAAAAAACACCTTGACCTAAGCCTTGTAAAGCTGGACAATAGTTCTATTTTTCTTAAGCGCTATAAAGATGGCAACAGTAATCTGCGGTTTATATTGGATTATTTTAAATCATCAGATACCAGCAAAATGAAAACACCAGGAAAACCCTGGACAGTTGAATTTGAAAAGGTAGTGTTAAACAATATTCGGTTCCGCTACAAAAATCAAAGTATTGACACTTTGATGAAGCAAGTAAATTTTGACGATGTAGATGTCAAAAATTTCAGCACCGTGATCAAAAACATGGATATTGCGAATCACTTGTTTAAAGGTGAAATTGACAAACTAACGCTGAAAGAAAGCAAGAGTGGTTTTTTTCTGCGTAACCTAAGTGGTATTGCTACTGTTGACACCAACCAGATAGTAGTGCGAAACATGCGCATTCAAACTGGCAATACCGATCTTAAAAACTATTTCAGAATGACTTTTAAATCGTTTGATGATTTTAACGATATAGAAGACAAGGTTTACATGGAGGGCATTTTTAAGAATTCAAGAATATCCTCGGGCGATATTGCCTATTTCACTGACGGGCTTGAAAAAACCAAATTCGATCTTGGCCTGGATGGACACATCAAAGGTTTTGTAAATAACCTTAAAGCCAAAAACTTACTGGTGACCGGCGCACAGGCAACTTATATCAAAGGCGATTTTAACCTGAAAGGACTACCCGATTGGGATAATACCTTCCTTGAACTTAATTTTGAACAGGTAGCTACAAATAAACGCGACCTGGACTTCCTTTACAGTAATTTCAGCGGAAAGGCAACTGCAAGGGTACCTGACATCATTGCAAAATTTGGTGAAGTGAGCTTTAGCGGCAGATTCACCGGGCTTCAAAACGATTTTGTAGCTTATGGCGCATTCAAAACAAAGCTGGGTAGATTTGATCCGGATATCCATCTGAAGATTTCAAAAAAAGGCATACCATCCTACAGCGGTAAAATTTCTACTTTAAATTTCGATCTGGGTAAACTTATTGCTGCGGAGGAAGTTGGTAGAACTACGCTTAGTGCTAATGTCTCAGGAAGTGGAAATGATCTGAAAACCCTGAACACAAAAATGGATGGCAATATCAGTTATATTCATTTCAAAGGATACGATTATCGCAATGTTACGGTCAATGGTTCAATGATTAAGAAATTGGCTCAGGGGCAATTGAGTATCAGTGACAGAAACATTACGATGGATGCCACTGGTAGTGTTGACCTTAACCCGCGCCTGCCGGTTTTCAATTTTGAAGCTGCAATTGATAACGCCAATCTGCAACAGCTTAAATTGTTAAAAGATACTTTAACACTAAGCATGAAAATTGCCACCAATTTTGCGGGCAATACACTAAATAATACGGAAGGTAAATTCTTGCTGACCAACCTCAGAGTAGTTAATCCCCGAAACAATTATCAGATCGACTCGGTATACCTAACTGCCAATGGTATAGGGAATGAGCGGGAAATAAATCTTAAGTCTGACATGGCAGATGGTAGCCTGAAAGGGAATTACGACCTGGCTACACTTCCATCCTATTTTAAAACTATTGTAAAAAAGTACATCCCTTCGTTGCAGATGGAGTTAGTAAAACCTAATCCGCAGCATTTTGCACTTAATTTTAACCTGCGCAATATTGATCCGCTGCTTGCATTTTTTGTACCAAACATGAAGATGCCGGATGGCGGGAAATTTGTAGGTCATTTTGATTCGGACACTAAAACAGCAGAGTTTAACGGGCTGGTAAAAACCGTGCAACTGGGGAGTACCGTATTTCACGATCTGATCATTGATGAGAATACCACTCCTGAACAACTTGGTGTAAATATTTCTTTAAGCCGGATAAATATTACAGACAGTCTGGTGATCAAAAACATTGATGTTACAAATTTCATTCGTAGCGATAGCCTGAACTTTAACGTTAAACTTGCTGATAAAGACGCTACAAATCAATTGGACCTTTATGGCTTGGTTCAGTTTGGGAAAGATACTACCGCCCGGTTAAAAGTGCTTCCTTCTGATGTTATTATCGAACACCAGAAATGGAGGATAAATAATCAGGTCAGGATAAGATTACTCAACGGCAAAACGGAAATATCGGGCTTCGAATTGGCCAATGGCAAGCAAATTGCCAAAATTGACGGTTTTATTTCCGATAACCCTGCCGATCAGCTTAAGGTGGCGTTTCAGAACTTTAACATGAGCACGTTTGATCAGTTGACCAAAACTGTGGATGTAAAAATGTTCGGTAAATTAAATGGTAATGTTGTTTTAAACTCGGTATTGAAGCAACCAAGTTTTGATGCTCATCTTGGTATCGATTCATTTGCGATGAACAAAACGTTGATCGGAAATGTAAGCGTGGCCTCGGCACTGGACAGTACCCGTACCAGAGCCAATATTGCGATGGTTATTATTAACCGCGGCCTAAAAACCATGAACATAGATGGGTCATATCTACTCGGGAAAAGCAGTGATGAGTCACTTAACTTTAACCTGAAAATGAACCAAACAGAAGCTATTATTTTTGAGCCTTTTGTAAAAGATATCGTTTCCAATTTAAAAGGCACACTTTCATCAGACCTGAAACTAACCGGGTCGTTGGCAGAACCTCAGCTTAACGGTGATATAACGCTGGAAAATACTGGCGTAACCGTTAATTACCTCAAAACCGCCTACACTGTAAATCACAAACTTTCGGTCGCTAATAGCATCATCGATATCAATAATATGGTATTGAAAGATAACAATAACGGTGAAGGGATTGCCAATGGTAAAGTTGACTTAAATGACCTGCCAAATCCGGATATTGAAGTAGACGTGGAGGCAAAAAACCTGATGGCGCTTAATACTACATTTAAAGACAATAGACTTTATTATGGTACTGCCTTTGCAACCGGACAGTTTAGTTTCAGCGGACCGACTGATAACATGAACATTAATATTAAGGCGAAATCAGAGGCGGGCACTGTATTCAATATCCCGCTGAACACGTCATCAACTGCTGGCGACTATGAATTTATTCACTATGTAAACCATCACGATAGTACCAAAACTACTATTGGACCGAAGGCATTTCATGGCATCACGCTTAATTTTGATCTAAACGTTGATGAGAAAACTATCGTAAAGATCGCTACCAGCTATGGCAAATTAGAAGGTACAGGCTCATCTAACAACTTAAAACTTACGATTAGTAGTTTGGGCGATTTTAATATCATAGGCGACTACCTGATAACCAAAGGTAAATTTGATTTTATCGCAAAAGATATAGTAAGTAAAAACTTCGAGATCTCAGAAGGCGGCACCATTCATTGGACAGGCGACCCTGTAAATGCCGAAATTAAAATGCGGGCCATTTATGAGTTGAGGACAGATGTTGCGAATTTATATGCAGCTGCCGGCCAGGGAACCAGTAGTAGCGTTAGTAAAAACAGCAACGCAGTATTGGTACAAACACAAATTATTTTAACTAAATCGCTTTTGTTGCCGGTTATTGATTTTGATTTCAATTTCCCTACAGATCCAACTATAAAAGACGACTTATCGACCTACCTTACCGATTACAGCAACCGAAGCCAGCAGGCAATAAGCGTAATAGCAACGCATAACTTTTCTTCGGGTACCGGTGGTCAGTTTGGCAACCAGGTGCTCAACACAGCTGGGACGGCTGCCAGTGAGTTATTGTTCAGTAAGCTAAACAGTATATTGGCACAGTCAAATGCCATTCGAAATCTGGACCTGAATATCCGTTCATTTAATGATGCAAGCGCATCTTTGCGGCTTTTTAATGAAAGGGTAATTTTGAGTGGAAGCATTTATAATCCAGTAACCCAAACCAATAGTTCAGTATTAACAAATTCGTTAAACCCCAATTTCAGTACGCTTTCAAAAGATTTCAGTGCACAATACCTGATTTTAAAAAGCGGAAAGCTAAATGCGAGATATTCGTACCGCCTTTTAAATTCTACCATAGCCAACCAGGTTGATATAGCCAGTGCGCAATATGTAAATGCACTCGGACTTGTATATCAACGCGACTTCGACACTTTCGGTGAATTTTTCAGGTATATATTTAAGTCGGAGAAAAAGAAACCAATAACACCTTTACCTGACCCTAAAAACCCACAGCAAACCCCTACAGTAGTTATTGATAGCAGCAGGAAATCAGCAGGTATCGATTAATGATCCAACAAAATGGTATGATCCATTTTATCCCGTTTGGTTTTCAAATAGACAACATTATGCGGATTAGGAGCTATTTCGATCGGCACATTATCTACTACTTCGAGTCCGTAGCCAACCAATCCGGCACGCTTTTTAGGGTTATTGCTCATCAGGCGCATTTTTGATACACCCAAACTACGTAATATTTGTGCTCCTATACCATAATCGCGCTGATCCATCTTAAATCCCAGCTTAATATTGGCTTCTACGGTATCCAGCCCATTTTCCTGCAGATGATAAGCTCTAAGTTTATTGATGAGCCCTATACCCCTGCCTTCCTGGTTCATGTAAACCAAAACACCCCTGCCTTCGCTGCTGATCATTTCCATGGCTTTATGCAACTGCGGGCCGCAATCGCAACGGCAAGATCCAAAAATATCACCGGTTACACATGAGCTGTGCACACGAACCAAAATTGGCTCCTCGGGATCCCAGGTACCTTTAACAAGTGCAATATGATGTTCGCCGGTATCCAATTGTGTATAGGCGATCATGTCAAAATCGCCCCATTGAGTAGGCATTTTAACTGATATTTCTTTATGAATAAGCGTTTCCGCAGTCAAACGATATTCGATCAGGTCTTTTATTGATACAATCTTCAGATCATATTCTTTTGCAATTTTAAAAAGATCAGGAAGCCGGGCCATTTCACCGTCTTCGTTAACGATCTCACAAATAACACCGGCCGGTTCAAATCCTGCGAGTACTGCCAGGTCTATCGCTGCCTCCGTATGACCAGCACGTCGCAAAACCCCGCCATCTTTGCCTATCAAAGGGAATATATGGCCAGGCCTGCCCAGATCATCAGGCAGGGTATTCGGATCGATCAGTGCTTGTATGGTCCTCGAACGGTCAGAAGCTGAAATGCCGGTAGTGCAGCCTTTCAATAAATCAACTGAAACCGTAAAATTAGTCTCGTGCGAAGTAGTATTATGCGCAACCATCAGGTCGATCTCGAGTTCGGCAGCACGCTGGGCGGTAATTGGAGCACATACCAGTCCGCGGCCGTAACGGATCATGAAATTAATTGTTTCCGGAGTTGCGTTATGTGCAGCTGTAACAAAGTCACCCTCGTTCTCACGATCTTCATCGTCAACAACTATAATTGTTTTGCCGGACTTGATCGCGTCTATTGCTTCCTGTATTGTATTCAGCATTTTTTTTATAATCAGATCACCATTTAATTAGGTGCATACAAAGGTAACTATTAGCAAATCCATTACAGTCGTGAATTTGTAAATTTGATTTTACTGAACAGACCATGATAACCTTTCAGCAACACAACATTTCCTCAGGCATTTTTTCTTTTAAGCAACTTGTTAAAAAAGCGCTTATAGGCATCCATATCAAATAAAACCGAATCGTTGGCTGCTTTGTAGGAAAGAAAAAGGCCAATAGGCGTAAGCACTAATATTGCGATCCACATACCGACAAATGGCGAAAGCTCGCCGTCTTTGACTGATTTTTCGCCTATAGTTGAAATGATATAGTAGATAAGAAAAAACACCACAGAAACCACAACTGGCATCCCCAGACCTCCTTTTCGGATAATAGCTCCGAGCGGTGCCCCTATGAGAAACAGTGCTATACATGCAGCAGAGAGTGTAAATTTTTTCTGAAATTCAACATCAAAACGACGTACGCTTCTGAACGATTCTTTATAAAAATCGGCCCTGTTTTTTATGATCTGTTGCACTGAACGCACTTCATTCCCCGCATTGGTTACAGCAGCTAATTGCTGGCCAGGGCTTAGCCCATCGAGTACATTTTTTTTGTTATAGGGTAATGGTACAAGTGAAGCCCTGTTTTTTTTAGGAACGGTAAAGTATTTTATATAAGGAGTTATGACGCGGTAGTTCGCTTCAGCGCCGCTATCGGCCTGACGTCGTGTAGAATCGCCGAAATATTTTAATTGTTTAAGATTCATCATCTGCACTGCCTGCCTGAAGAGATTCTCGTCTGTACGATGTATTTTAAAAATGGACAAGTCAAACTTTTGTTCGGTCTCTTTGAAGCGAAATCTGGTAAATCTTTGTCTGATCTCGAAATTTTTGTCGCCAGATGCTTCGTCGTATTTAATACCGTCCCTTAATTTAAGAACGAGAAACTGATTATCAGGAGTTTTATACATCCGGCCCGATTTAGCCAGCAAAACGTTGATGTTATTATCCGCCTCATTTTTGGTGTAAATCATTACGTCATAAACCGTCTGCCCATCCGGGTCTTTTCGCCCTACTCTTATCGTATAACCTGGAAAGCTGTTGCTAAATACGCCTTCAGGGAGAATATTAGCCGACTTTTGCTGCCGCACATCGTAAAGCAATGAATAATATTTCCGGTTAGCTACCGGCAGCATATAGTCCGAGAAGAAAAAGGCGGCTATTGCCAAAACAGCTACAACAACCACCATTGGGTACATAGCCCGTCGTAAAGAAATACCTGCAGCTTTGATGGCAACCAGCTCATAATTTTCACCCAGGCTGCCATAAGTCATGATCGAAGAAAGGAGAATAGATAAAGGAAGCGCCATTTGAACATTAGTGGCCGATGCATACATCATCAGCTGCATGATGGTATACCATTCAAAGCCCTTTCCAATCAAATCGTCGATGTATTTGAATAAAAACAACATCAACAGCACGAACATAACGATACCAAAGGTTACGACGAAGGGCCGCACAAATGACCTCAGGATCAAAAGATGAATTTTCTTCACGGTACAAAGTTAGAGAAAATAGAATTCCCTCATGCACCAAGTACGCTTACCAGATATTCAACCTGGTTATCCCAAATAGCTTTACGCTCAACAATTGTTTCTTCAACAGCAAAATCAGTAATACTCAGGGCCACATCATTGGTAAGTTCGTCCTGGATGATCTCCATTTCAAAAAAGCATTGCGGCTCGTCGTCTACCCATTTAAAGCGTACCAATTTATTTTCTTTGGAAGCCAGCAGGCGGGCTTTCTGTTGTTCTCCATCCCAGGTAAAAGTATAAACCTGGTCGCGAACACTTACATCATCAGCAAACCATTGGGTCAAACCGTTTGGTTCACTCAGGAAACTATATAAGATCCGGGGGGATGATTTTATTTCGTATTCAATATTAAATTTCTTCTTCTCAGACATAGGGGGTCAGGTCAGTTCTAAGCGCGCAAAGCCAAATCTTCACATTTTTTCTAAAGAAAATGAATTTCTGCTATATTTGCAAACTCTTTTTAAGGCAAATGCCCTTTATTTGATGGGGTGTTTGGGCGCTGAAAGACAGAACGTTGTTTAAAAGACCACAGGGCAGTTTTTAAATTATAACACCTGAGAAAGTTTGTCTAAAAAGGAGTAAAAAAATATTACGGCGGGGTAGCTCAGCTAATTAGAGCGTAGGATTCATATCCGCCTTAGGCGGACGGCAGTTCTTGAAGATAAAAATATTACGGCGGGGTAGCTCAGATGGTTAGAGCGTAGGATTCATATCCGCCTTAGGCGGACGGCAGTTCTTGAAGATAAAAATATTACGGCGGGGTAGCTCAGATGGTTAGAGCGT
>CAISPD010000273.1 GCA_903887275.1 uncultured Mucilaginibacter sp. | reverse complement strand
TTTTTAATTACAAAATCAATGATATCAAATGTGGCTACCCCCACATACTTTTTATTTTTTAAAGTCGACAAAAAGTTTAATACATCAATCCTATCCATTTGGGGTATTTAAACTCCCAAATATACTACATTTTCCGTAGATTTAATAGAGGTAAAAAACATTAAACTCTTCTTCGTTTCATTTCTTTGATGATCAGACTTAATTCCCGGCTCATTTGCCCTGCAATAGCTGTGTTTTCCTGGGCACGCCGGAACAAATAGGGCAATACTGCTTTGACCGGACCATAGGGCACATATTTAACCACGTTATAACCAGCATCTGCAAGGTTAAAACTCAGATTATCACTCATGCCAAGCAATTGCGAAAAGTAAACATTGGGGTTATTGGGATCAACTTTTTCGGCCACCAGTAAATCGGCAAGTAGTTGGCAACTTTGTTCATTATGCGTACCAGCCAGCAGCGCTATGGTTGAAACGTTATCGATACAAAATTTTACGGCAGCATTGTAATCTCGATCAGTTGATTCTTTATCGGGTTGAATCAGGCAGTTATATCCTAATTCGGCTGCCCGTTTTCTTTCCTTTTCCATATATGCGCCGCGTACCAGCTTTGCGCCCAGGGTAAAACCTTCAGCAACAGCAATGGCATGGTCATCTTTTAACGATTGCAATTTATCGTGGCGGTACAGCTGATAAGTATTGTATACGATAGCGCGTTCTTTATTAAATCGGCGCATCATATTTATCGCCAATTTGTCAATAGTATCCTGTATCCAGGTTTCTTCTGCATCTATCATTACCGGTACACCGTTATCATAGGCTTTTGAACAAATGGCGAGTACCCTTGCCTGCGCAACAAGCCATTCATCTTCCTCTGCGGGCGTAAGCTCAGTTTTCGCATCCAGCTTTTCTAGCAATCCAAAACGTATTACACCAGTAGGTTTAAATACAGTGATCGGTATAGCTTTATCTCCTTTTGCCCTTTCAATAGTTCGTTTTATCTCATCGCGGGTATAGTCAAAAACATCTTCTTCTTCTTCACCTTCAACCGAATAATCCAAAATGGTTCCTACGTTGCCTTTATTTAAATTATTGATTGTGCTATCGCATTCGGAAATAGCTTCTCCGCCACAAAAATGCTTAAATATCGTAGCCTTGATCAGGCCACCTATAGGCAAGCCTATTCTCATGGAAAAATTGGTGATCGGCGGCCCTATCTTAACTAAAAAGTTTATGTTAATTATTCTGAAAAGCCAGTAAGCGCGTTTCAGATCGGTGTTACTTGAGTGCCGAAATGCGATCTCGGTATTGTCAAATGATAGTGTTCCCTTTACGGGATCAGCATTTTTTTCCTTATTGGGCATGGTGCAAAATTAGAAAATGCAAAGCAAATAACTCATTATCCTTCGAATAGTTTATTTTTGCCGACCCATGACAGAATTCAAACTCCAGGGCGATTTTATCCCCATGATACAATTACTAAAAGCAACCAATCTGGTTCAAACCGGTGGAGAAGCACAAATAGTTGTAGCTGAGGGTGAAGTAAAACATAATGGCGAGGTAGATTACCGCAAACGCCTCAAACTACGCATAGGTGATATCGTTGAATTCCGTGGAATAAAGATCAAGATCGTTTAATATGAATACGCTTCAGAGCATCAATTACCCCATTTATTTCGAGAACACACTGCCCGAACTGGTAGATTTTATTAAAAAAGGCAATTACTCACGTTTTTTTGTGTTGACCGACGAAAATACCGGCAGGCATTGTCTTCCACTGCTGCAGCAACATATTGATGTATTGGGCAATTTCGATCTGATCGAGATCAATGCCGGTGAAGAAAGTAAAAACATTGATTTTTGTGTTGGCGTTTGGAAAATGCTGATCGATTTTGCTGCGGATCGCCAGAGTTTGCTGGTTAATCTTGGCGGTGGTGTAATCAGCGATCTGGGTGGTTTTGCAGCTTCAACCTTTAAACGGGGCATAGATTTTGTACATGTACCCACTACCCTGCTTTCGCAGGTAGATGCTTCGGTGGGCGGTAAAACCGGGATAGATCTGGACAATATCAAAAATATCATCGGAACATTTACGCAGCCCAAAGCAGTTTTTATTGAACATAGTTTCCTTTATACTCTACCACCGCGACAAATTTTGTCAGGTTTGGCTGAAATGTTAAAACACGGACTGATTGCCGACGCAGGCTACTGGAATCAATTGAAATATAGCGACCTTGAAAGTCCATCTGCCGAATTGGTTTACCATTCGATCAGCATCAAGAACCGGGTGGTAATTGAAGATCCGCATGAAAAAGGCATCAGAAAGAGTTTAAATTTCGGTCATACCATTGGTCATGCTATCGAAACATATTCATTGATGAACGATCAAAATCCATTGACCCACGGCGAAGCTATTGCAGCCGGGATGATCTGCGAAGCCAAACTTTCGGTAGAAAAATCGGGCTTGAGCGACGATGAACTAACCGAGATCACTGACGTTATCAGCGGCCTTTACCCAAAATATGAGCTGAACCCCGATAGCTATGAGACTCTTTTCGCGATCATGCAGAAAGACAAGAAAAATCAGGGTGGCAGGATCAATTCCTCGTTGCTGAAAAGTATTGGAGAATGCCAGATAGATAATATCTGTACCGAAGAGGAAATTTACGATAGCTTAAACTATTACCGAGATTTATAAAATGCTTTACACTGCCATCATTTGCCGGCTCAAAACGCAGCATCTGGCTTTAGCCGAGATCATCCGTAATTTGGATGAGGTTAACCTTAACCAGCAGCCTGAACCGGGAAAATGGAGCATCAAAGCGCAGGTGGCACACATTGTCAGCTATCAGCCGGTCTTTATCAGCCGCGTATATCAAATACTAAAGGGCGGTACTCCTGCATTCAGTTCATACCGTGCCGATGATGAGCCAGATTTTATCCAGGCCTGCGAATTGCCGATACCTGAATTATTAAACCAATTGCAGGCACAACGCCGGCAGTTACTGGAGTTGATCACCAGCCTGCCCGATAAAGATCTGTTATTAAAAGGCTCACATCCCAAATTCGGCACTTTGAATATTGTTGAATGGACGGAAGTTTTCCTTCTGCATGAAGCACATCATCTGTTTGCCATATTCAGAATGGCGAAGGCAGACAGCAAATAATATTCTGCCCCAACCCTGCTTTTTACAAAAAATTAAAATTTTCTATTGACAGAATAAATTTTTCGTGTACATTTACGCCAACAAAAAAACAATGAAGTTTAACAGCGCATATTTTTATGGTTACTACTTTTACTTTAACAGTAAGAGCCGGGACTAATATGCTTGAACAACATATAAGAAAAAACTGAAAAGTCCCGGCCTGAAAGCCGGGACTTTTTGCATAATTAGGGATCATGAAGGATAAAAAAACAAGAGTAGCCATACAGGGCATCCGGGCTTCCTTTCACGAAGAGGCAGCTTTCCTGCATTTTGGTGAAGATATCCAAACCATAGAGTGTAATTCGTTCAAACAAACATTCGAGGTGCTGCAGGCTAAAGAAGCTGATTATGTAGTAATGGCGATCGAAAACAGCATTGCAGGTAGCATATTACCCAACTACTCGCTGATGATGAGCTATAACTTCCCGGTGGTAGGAGAAGTTTATCTCCCGATACAATTACACCTGATGGCCTTGCCTGGAGTAAAATTTGAAGATATCAAATATGTAAACTCGCACCCGATAGCTATCCGCCAATGTGTTGACTTCTTCGACGAATATCCACACCTTAAAGTAGTTGAAAGCAGTGATACTGCAGCTTGTGCCAAACGTATTCGCGATGAAAACCTGACTGATACTGTTGCTATAGCTAATACGCTTGCTGCCAAACTATACCAACTTGATATTCTTGAGCGCCGGATCGAATCCAATAAAAAGAACTTTACCCGTTTTCTTATCCTTACCCACCATGACAATGTGGAGAAACGCGATAATAATAAGGCTTCGCTATGTTTCCAGGTAAGCAACCAGGTAGGTGCATTGGCTAAGGTGTTGCAAATATTTGCTGAGCAGAACGTTAATATGAGTAAGATTCAATCTATGCCGGTGCTGGGTAAACGCAATGAGTATAATTTTTACGTAGATATTGAATGGGATAACAACAAACACTACGATACAGCCATCAGACAGGTACTAAAATACACACACAACTTTAACATTTTGGGTGAATATCAGCGCCATGACGATGAATATATCCAAAGCGAGCGTGAACAGAAATTCAGAGCCCAGGAAAAAATAAGCCGTAAATATATCAGCGTAAAAAAACTGGTAAAGTGAGTAAGGGTTGGAATGTTGAAACCAAGAAAAAGACAACAAAACAACATTCCAACGTTTCAACAAAATAAAGACAACCAAAAAAAAGGACAATAAATAAAGACATGAAAATAAACCTGAACATAGAGCCGCTTGCATCCTGGATCCAGGCGAAATCTAAACCCCTGCTGATCGCAGGTCCTTGCAGTGCCGAGACGGAAGAGCAATTGGTAGCTACCGCACATTTACTGGCCCAAACAGGCAAAGTAAGCGCCCTTCGCGCCGGAATCTGGAAACCACGTACCCGTCCGGGTGAATTTGAAGGTATAGGAAGCATCGGTCTTGAATGGCTGAAACGCGCCAAAGCTGAAACAGGCTTACCTACTGCCGTAGAAGTTGCCAACGCTAAACACGTTGAAGAAGCACTTAAAGCCGGAGTAGATATTCTTTGGGTTGGTGCCCGTTCAACTGTGAATCCATTCACCGTACAGGAAATTGCTGATGCACTGAGAGGTGTTGACGTACCCGTGATGGTAAAGAATCCGGTAAACCCCGATCTGTCGTTATGGATCGGTGCATTAGAGCGTATCAACGGTGCAGGTATCACCAAACTGGCTGCCATTCATCGTGGTTTTTCATCTCATGAAAAGTCTGCCTTCCGTAATGAACCCATGTGGGACCTGGCAATTAATCTGAAAACACATGCACCTAACCTGCCAATTATCTGCGACCCAAGTCACATTTGTGGCAACCGCGAATTGTTGGGTTACATAGCTCAAAAAGCACTCGACCTTGACATGCAGGGCCTGATGATGGAATCGCACATTGACCCAAGCGTTGCCTGGACCGATGCTAAACAACAGGTTACACCAGCAGCTTTGGCCGAGATCGTTGATCGTTTAACCTTGCGTAAACCAGAAGTAAATGGCGATGCGAAAGACGTTTTAGGCGAATTGCGTGCCCAGATTGATAAGATTGACGATGTGGTTTTCCAGAAAATGGGCGAAAGAATGCAAATCGTTGAAAAGATCGGTAATTACAAAAAAGATAACGGCATCACCATTTTGCAGGTAAACCGTTGGGATGAAATATTGCAAAAACGTATTGCCTATGGCAAGGCTTTAAAATTGAGCCCTGAGTTTGCAGAAAAACTATTGGAACTGATCCATAGTGAATCAATCCGCAAGCAAACAGAGATCATGAATAAAGAGCAATCAAAGGCGCCGGAAAAATTGACGCACGCGTAGTTAGATATCCGTTATTGGTGATTGGGGATTAGCAGGAGAATTTCTGATATTCTATACGTCGTCATTCTAATAAACAAAGATGAAGCAAGACATCATCCTTACTAAGCATAACAAGTCGGCCAGGGGTACTATTCAGCTAACAGGCTCCAAAAGTGAATGCAATCGTGCGCTAATTATTGGAGCCTTAAGCTCCGGGAAAGTTAAAGTTGAAAACATCTCGGATGCAGCAGATACAGTAACCCTGGCGAGTGCTTTACAGTCGGAAAGCCCGGTATTCAGGAAGTCTGAAAGTAATGACTCAGGACTTAAAACTGAAGACTTAAGACTGATCAACATCGGCCCTGCTGGTACAGCCATGCGTTTCCTGACAGCTTATTTAACCCTTGGAAATAAAGAGGTAATCCTCACCGGCAGCGAACGGATGAAACAGCGCCCAATCGGTATATTAGTAAATGCTTTGCGCGAAATCGGTGCCGATATCAGTTATGAAGAACAGGATGGCTTCCCTCCCCTGCGCATCAGCGGCGGGTTTGAACAGATTAGCGACACGATCAATATCAAAGGCGATATCAGTAGTCAATATATCACTGCGTTACTGCTTATCGCGGCAAAATTACCCCTGGGCTTATCTTTGCAGATAGAGGGTGAGCTTACGTCACGACCTTATGTGGAAATGACTTTAGCCATGCTTAAGCAGGCTGGTATCAAACACCAATGGGAAGCTAATCATATCCATATCGCTAAACAAGAGTTTAAGGAAACTGCGCTTTATGTTGAACCTGACTGGAGTGCTGCATCCTATTGGTACGCCATAGCTGCTTTAGCCGATGAAGCTGAGTTGTTTTTACCGGGCCTTACGGCATATAGTTTACAGGGTGATAGCGTCATCACCGAGATCATGGCCAATTTTGGTATCACCTCGCAGTTCAAAGATGGTGGTGTATACCTGAAAAAAGAAGCAAAAGAGGTTGTCAGGAAGATTTTCGATATGAAATCCTGCCCCGACCTCGCACAAACTGTTATCGTAGTTTGTGCCGCGCTGGGTCACGATGCCCTATTTACCGGGCTTGAAACGCTTAAAATAAAAGAAACCGACCGGGTAAAAGCTTTGCAGAATGAATTGGCAAAGATCGGTGTAAAACTGACAGAAAAGGGACAGGTTTATAAGCTGGACTGCTCAGAAAAGCACATCCCGGAAAAAGTTTTTATCGAAACTTACGACGATCATCGGATGGCAATGGCTTTTGCGCCACTAGCATTGGTAATTCCTGAAGTTGAGATAGAAGACTATCAGGTGGTAGAAAAATCGTACCCCGCATTTTGGAACGATCTGGAAAAGGCAGGTTTTTCATTCAAAATAAAAGCATAATATCACCCAAAATCAATCAGTGTAACCACAATCAATTATGGCAGGTAACTCATTCGGGCAATTATTCAGGATAACAACCTTTGGCGAATCACATGGTGAAGCAATCGGCGTCATCATCGATGGCTGCCCTGCCCAATTACCTGTCGACCTGGATTATATCCAGTCGGAACTGGATAAACGCCGTCCGGGTCAGTCTAAGATCACAACCCAGCGTAAAGAAAGCGATACAGTAAAGATTCTTTCGGGTGTATTTGAAGGCAAAACTACCGGCACCCCAATTGCTATGCTGATCCCCAATGAAGATCAGCGCTCAAAAGACTATACACATAACGTAGATGTATTCCGCCCATCGCACGCCGATTATACCTACCAAAGTAAATATGGCATTCGCGACCACCGCGGCGGCGGACGTTCATCGGCACGTGAAACGGCCGCAAGAGTAGCGGCCGGTGCTATCGCCAAATTGTTGCTCAAAACACAGGGAATTGATGTTGTGGCGCATGTAAGCAGTGTTGGACGCATCAATGCGCCAAATATTGAGATGAGCCATGCAGAAGCGTTTATCGAAGAACGCGAAAAAAATATCGTACGCTGCGCCGATCCGGCAACAGCAATAGAAATGATCGCCCATATTGATACCATTCGTAAGAGCGGCGATACTGTAGGTGGTAAAATAACAGGTTATATCAAAAACTGCCCGGTTGGGCTTGGCGAACCTGTTTTTGATAAACTGCATGCCGATCTGGGCAAAGCCATGCTCAGTATCAATGCCGTACACGGTTTCGAATATGGTTCAGGCTTTGAGGGCAGCGAAATGTATGGTTCAGAACATAACGACCTGTTCATACCCGGCGAACCCGGTGAGATAAAAACACGCACTAACTTCTCTGGCGGTATCCAGGGCGGTATCAGCAATGGCATGCCTATCGAATTTAAAGTAGCCTTTAAACCGGTTGCCACCATCATGCAAAGTCAGCCCACCATTGATATCGAAGGCCAGGCAGCCGAAATTTCAGGCAAGGGAAGACATGACCCATGTGTGGTACCCCGTGCGGTGGTCATCGTGGAAGCCATGGCAGCACTTGTTCTGGCCGATCATTGGTTGAGGAATAGAAATTCTTTCATATAGGTGAAAGGAGAAAGGTAAAAGGTTAAAGGTATTCTTGCGATAGAATTAAGAAGTTTTAAAAACTTCGTAATTCTATACCCCTACAATCTTTCGGACTTCCGGACTTCCGCGGACTTCCGGACTAAAAAAACATTTTCCTTTCTCTTTTCTCCTTTCTCCTTTATCCTTTTACCTATTACCTTTGACAAATGCTTTCCTCCACCATCCAGCTTTACAAAAATGCCTACAGCGGATTGTCTCGTAACAGCTGGTATTTGTGCCTGGTGATGCTGATAAACCGCAGTGGCACCATGGTTGTGCCTTTCATGACCATCTATTGCCATAAAGTATTACATTTTACCATGCCTGAAGCTGGCTATATTATGGGCTTTTTTGGTGCAGGATCTATTTTTGGAGCACTAATTGGTGGCAAGATCACGGATAGGAAAGGTTTTTATTATGTACAGTTATTTGCCTTACTTTCAGGAGGTGTGCTATTTATCGTACTGGGGTTTCAGGCCACCTTTCTTTCGGTAGCAATTTGTTCCTTTATCCTGAGCTTATGTAATGAATCCTTCCGACCGGCCAACTCGGCGGCGATTGTGCATTACAGTACTCCCGAAAATAAAACCAGATCAAATTCGCTCAATAGGCTGGCGGTAAATATGGGCTGGATATTTGGCGGCATGCTGGGTGGTATGCTGGCCAGTATCAATTACCATTTATTGTTTTGGGTTGATGGCTTTACCAATATACTGGCAGCCCTGCTCCTGCTCAAACTCATACCAGCCTCAAGCCTTGCAAAAACCATGAAAAAAGCCAGCGATTTTATAGGGCCTCCCGCACATAAGGATCGCATCTACCTGTTTTTTATTGGACTGGTCATATTATTTTCAACCTGTTTCTTCCAGCTGTTTACCATGCAACCCTTGTTTTATAAAACCCAATGGCATTACAGCGAATTTTATATCGGCCTGTTAATGGGTATCAATGGCTTGCTGATCGTGCTCTTTGAAATGGTGATCATCCATAGTCTCGAAAACAAAAAACACCCTTTAAATTACATCTATAAAGGAGTTTTAATTACTGGCTTTGGCTTTGTGCTACTCAATTTTTTACCTGCCGCCCCATGGTCGGCACTAGTCATCCTGTTGTTTATAACCCTGGGCGAAATTTTGGCCATGCCTTTTATGAATTCTTTCTGGATCATGCGCACCAATGCCGGAAACCGGGGAAGTTATGCTGCACTATATACTACGGCATGGTCAATTGCGCAAATAATGGCACCAATTATTGGCGGTCTCGCGATATCATTTGTTAGTTTTGATTTGCTTTGGTGGATCACCGGCGCCATTTGTTTATTCGCCGCGCTCGGATTTGTACTATTGCTGCGAACAAATTTCACTGAAAAACCTGTCCCCCTGGAAGAAACCGTATTTTAATGAAAAAAGCCCTGTTATTCGACCTCGACAATACCATTTACCCGGTAAGTGCAATTGCCGATCAGCTTTTTACCAGCCTGTTTAACTTGCTGGATGAAAATAGCGCTATGATCAATCTAAGCAATACCAATACCGTCGAACTGATCAAGGAAGAAATGACCCGCCGGCCATTCCAGCATATTGCCGATAAATTTGAACTCGATACCAACATCCGAAACCAAATGCTTCGTGCACTCCGGCAATTGACCTTTGATTTGCCGATGGAGCCTTTTGCAGATTATCATGAACTCAAACCTATCCCTTTAGACAAATTCCTCGTGACCACGGGATTCCCAAAACTGCAATACAGTAAGATCAAACAGCTGGGCATAGCGGAGGATTTTAAAGAGATCATCATCGTTGACCCCGACCAAAGCAACCGCACCAAAAAAGATGTGTTTGAATGGATCATGGCTAAATATAATTTCCAACCCGAAGACCTGCTGGTAATAGGCGACGACCCGGAATCAGAGATCAAAGCGGGTTTGACGCTGGGAATTGATACGTTTTTGTTTGATCCGGCAGGGAAACATTTGAAGGCAGCAGCTACTTACAGATCGGACGAACTTATAACTGTCCTGGCGATTCTGAAATAAGCTATTTCAATTTGGCCTTATCTTTAGGCAACACAACCACGATCCTTTTACGTTGCGAACCGATATTCCCGTTCAAATCGGCACCTTCAATGGTAGCTGTATAGCTTGACGGCGATGTTCCTGCAAAAAAGAAAACTGTCGCCTTTCCGGCTGAATCTGTAACGATCTGTGACTCCCAATCGATGGTGGAACGCGGAATAAAACTTTTGGCAGTATCCTTAACCGTATATTTTGGTTTATAAAACTGCTTTGGCCAGGTTAAAGCTAAAGGTTTATATAAATAGGTACCCGGTGTAAAAGTTGTCGTTGCGCCATGACCGGAGCGGGTAGTGATCTCGATAAAAGCAAAATCCCTAATTTTAAATTCTGCGAGTGGTTCGTCCATCCAGATACCATTTTTGAGGTAGTTACCGCTAAAACGTGGGTTAAAATTTAACTCGATGCCTTTTACGTCTTCCGCAGAAACGTTTTCAAGCAATGCCTTATAGTCATCGAATCTAAAATTTGGGATCTCGTCTGATACCTGAATACCATCCATAACCAAGATCAACGGCTTTTCGAAAACAAAATACCAATTGCTTTCGGGTGCATGGCGAATCTCATCCTTCTCAAACTTATAGGCTTCTGAATATTCCGGGGGTGACAAAATTGTCATAGGAGTATTAAACCAGGCATAATGAAAGCCTTTAATATTTTCTTCCAGCAGTTGCAGTAAGTTTTTCTTCCCCGCCGCCTCCAAATCCATTTCATCCAAAACAACATCCGCATTGCCGGAACCATTGAGGTTTTCTGAGCCCTTAATTACCTTATTTGCAATTATTTTAACTTCTTTTAGGCGATGTACTTTTACGCCCGGTATTGAATCCAGCATCTTGTTAAAAGTGATCACATTTTTCAAATGCGTGTCAAGGGTTGTGTCAATATTTACATACCAGGGCATCATTTCGGGCATATACGGTGCTTTGATTACAGGAGACGCTATCTCATCGACTTTGATATTCACGTTAAAACTCTTGCCACTCCTGTTTCGTGCCTGCAGCACAAAAACCGGTGTATCTGCTCGGGGAAAACGGTGAAAAAGAAATCGGCCTTTGCTGTCCGTCAAAGTATCCATCAATAATGTAGGGTGACTTGAAAAAAGCAACACGTTGGTTTTCTTCACAGGTGCGTTGAAAACATTGTTTACTGTACCGGATACCTTGTATTCTGTCTCAGCCAAAAAAGGCATGTCTGTTGACGAGGGTTCATAATTCACCCAACCCTGCGTTAACAGTAGATCACCCAAAGCCTGCCAGTTGGGTTCATTTCGGATCAAATAATAAGCCGGTGTCTCCACATAGCCTTTCAAATCTGATGTGAGCAATAAATGAGTTATCAGGTTATTCATGGTATCCGCTTTAACCTGCGCATCATCCGTAACTGCCATCGAAAACAAGCCTTGTACAGGTTGATTATTATGGTCGGTCACCATTAAATGCAAGGCAATGCTGTCTTTCGGAGCAAATTGTGTTTTGTCCGTTTCGATTTGGATCTGCAACTCATCCTTTTGATCGATATAAACCAGCCGTTCAGCAAGCGGCTGACCCGATTGGCTGAGTACCATAAAATGCGTGATCCCGGTAGGAAAACGAACTTTAGAGATCATTTTACTGAGGTGTAGGCTTTTGCCGAAATCGAACACCGCTGCATAGCAAACCACGCCCCTGTCCTTCCCCAGCAAAAACCAGGATTGGCCCGATTGCTGCAGGTCGGGGCTTGCAGAAATCTCTACCTCAACCGAATCGCTGTGCATTTCATTATTTACCCGCAGCACAATACCTGAAGCTTTGGCTTCTGGTAAGGCGTAGCTTTTGGAGGCACCACCAGGCAATATTATCTGCGCGGTATATTTTTCTCCGGGTTGAGGCAGCAGCGTAAAGTCACCCATTCCGCGATAAAACGATTTTAATTCAGCTACCTGCTTCCCTTCTTTATCAACTACAATACCAGTTATCGCTACGCCCCGGCCATCTTCGCCTATCGCTTTATATCCGATGCGTGATGGCAGGCCAGCTACCATGCTGCCGCCTTCGGGCATAAACTGCACATCGGTATTTTGCGGGCGGTTAAGGCTGACGGGTACTACCGCCCGTTTGCTTTTATCCCTGCTTTCCAGTCTGATCGAGGGCCGGGCATCCGCCGGCAACTCAAATGAAAGATCAAGCAGGCCGTTTGCTCCGGCATGAACCGTTTGCTTGTATAATTGCTTTTTGCCATTATAAACCTCAGCCACAAAAGTTGAATCTGTCATCGGTACCTGATCCAGCCTGCTCACCGCCAGTCGTGCCCGCAAATGTCTGCCCTGGTTTGAGGTATCGATATTAGTTTTGACCAGCCAGCCGTTCTCATCGGCATCCGCAATACGCAGCTGCCTGTAAAAAAAGCCATCCTCGCTAAAATTGCGCATCCACTGTGTATAGGCCCTGATGACATAATTACCTGATTTATATTCTTTGGTATTCAAAACCAAATTGCCCGGCGATAGCCCGCTTTTAATAGCAAACAAGTACTGCTTTACCACGCGGTTACTATCGGTAGCAATATCAACATGCAGCAAACCGCTCCGGGAAGATAACAGGTGCGATGCCGCATTAAAAACATAGGCTTTGAACCAAACGGTATCACCCAAAGTATATTCGGGTTTATCAAACTGAATATAGATCTTTTCGGATGGATAGTGGTTGATGAGGCTATCAGAATGGGAAGCAATTGCAGCTAATTTTTCAT
>CAISPD010000272.1 GCA_903887275.1 uncultured Mucilaginibacter sp. | reverse complement strand
ATGTACATGAATGCGCCGCTGCATGCAAAGTTTGAGTCCTTGTTGCCAGCAGCCAAATTTCAAAAGGGATGTATAAATTTTACTGATGCTATAGCAGTTCCGGGTGCTATTATTGGAGAACTCATTTCCGACTGTTCACCGATCAATTTGCCGGCTATCCTGGCAGAACGGAAAAAAAAGAAGTAATACAGGGTTACCCGGCCATCAAATTGAATTCACTAAGTAGTAGTTTACTTTCTTTCCTGACACAACTCGATCAAAACACCGCTTGTGCTCTTCGGATGTACAAAGCAAACAAGTTTGTTATCGGCACCTATTTTGGGTTTTTCGTTCAATAAGATAAAGCCTTCTGCTTTTAGGCGTTGCATTTCCGCCTCAATATCATCTACATCAAAGGCGATATGATGCAAGCCTTCTCCGCGCGTTTCAATAAACTTTTTTATGGCGCTGTCTTCCGAAGTAGCTTCCAGTAATTCGATCTTATTGGGTCCGGACTGCAGGAAAGCAGTAAATACAGCTTCACCGCTTACTTCCTCCGTTTTATAGACTGAAGTATTAAGCAATTTCTCATATAACCTGCCTGATTCTTCAATGTTTTTCACGGCGATACCAATGTGTTCGATCTTGTTCATGTTCAAAGATTGCAAATAATTACGTTTAGCTGATTATTCGTCCTTATTTTTAATGATTATAAATAAAAACTTTAATTATCTTTGATGCGTTAAATAAACAGCAATTATGAATCTCCCAATTTACCTCGATAACAATGCCACAACGCCAATGGATCCTCGGGTTCTTGACGTTATGATTCCCTATTTTACGCAAAAATTCGGGAACGCAGCAAGTCGTAACCACGCTTTTGGATGGGTTGCCGAAGAAGGTGTTGATTATGCACGTGAGCAGGTGGCCAGGCTGATTGGCGCCAGCGAAAAAGAGATCATATTTACTTCTGGCGCTACCGAAGCTGATAATTTGGCTATTAAAGGCGTTTTTGAAATGTATAAAGACAAGGGTAACCATATCATAACTGCCGTTACAGAGCACAAAGCAGTTTTGGATGCCTGCAAGCATATCGAAAAATTGGGTGCCAGAGTTACTTACCTGCCGGTTAAAGAAGATGGTTTGATCGACCTGGCTGAATTGGAAGCTAACATGACCAAGGAAACCATCCTTGTTTCTATCATGTACGGCAACAACGAGATCGGCGTGATCCAACCTGTTAAGGAAATATCGGCTATTGCCCACAAATACGGCGCTTTATTCATGACCGATGCAACACAGGCTGTTGGAAAGATACCTGTTGATGTCAATGCAGATGGCATTGATTTGCTGGCATTTACTGCACATAAAATATATGGCCCTAAAGGTGTTGGCGCTTTGTACGTACGTCGTAAAGGTCCGCGTGTTAAGGTTACAGCTCAAATGGACGGTGGTGGACACGAACGTGGTATGCGTTCGGGCACACTCAATGTACCGGGTATCGTTGGTTTTGGTAGAGCCTGCGAACTTTGCCAGCAGGAAATGGAAAGCGAAGCAAAACGTTTATCAGCATTACGCGACAGGCTGCAATCTTCGCTATTGGAACTGGAAGAAAGTTATGCTAACGGTAATCAGGATCATCGTTTACCCCATGTGGCCAATATCTCATTTAAATATGTTGAAGGTGAAGGCTTAATGATGGCCATGAAAGATCTGGCAGTTTCGTCAGGATCTGCTTGTACTTCGGCTTCATTAGAGCCATCATATGTATTGAAAAGCCTGGGCTTGTCAGATGACCTGGCACACTCTTCCATCCGTTTCGGATTGGGTCGCTTTACAACAGACGAAGAAGTTGATCATGCAATTGCAGTTACGAAAAAAGCCGTAACCCACCTCCGTGATCTTTCTCCACTTTGGGAAATGTTTAAAGAAGGTGTTGATTTAAGTAAAATTGAGTGGGCAGAGCATTGAGGATTTGAAAATTGGTGGATTGAAAGTTAGTTGAAGGGCAGGTGGATTGGAGCGTAATAAAGAAAAAATAAAGAGATAACAAGACGTTATAGTCAATAAAGAAACAGGTGATTTGGGGTCGTTTTCAAATCATCAAAAAACCAAATTAAAATATTAAGAACATGGCTTATTCAGATAAAGTAATTGATCATTACACCAACCCCCGCAACGTGGGTACTTTGGACAAAAGCAGTCACAAAGTAGGAACCGGTTTGGTAGGTGCACCTGAGTGCGGCGACGTAATGCGTTTGCAGATAGAGGTAAATGATGAAAACGTGATCACCGACGCCAAGTTTAAAACTTTTGGCTGTGGTTCGGCTATTGCATCTTCTTCGCTGGCAACAGAGTGGTTAAAAGGTAAATCAATTGACGATGCTATGAAGATCGACAACATGGATATTGTTGAAGAACTGGCGTTGCCACCGGTAAAAATCCACTGCTCGGTTCTGGCCGAAGACGCTATCAAAGCAGCGATCAACGATTACCGCGTTAAAAACGGTTTAGCTCCTATAGAGTCAGCTAAAGCGCATCACTAATTCGTCATCAGGCATTTGTCATTGGTCATTTGGGATTTTTTTAATTCCTATCCGCCAATGCCAAATGACCAAAGACCAATGACCAAAAAATGGTAACAATAACAGATAAAGCACAATCAAAAATCAATCACCTGATGCAGGATGCAGCGCTGGATGGCTCGTATTTTCTGCGGGTTTCAGTGAAGGGCGGTGGTTGTTCTGGTTTATCATATAACCTTGATTTTGATAACGAAATAAAAAAAGGCGACCAGTTTTTCGAAGATAAAGGTATTCGCCTTGCTTTGGATATGAAGTCGTTTCTCTACCTTGCCGGCACCGAGCTCGATTTTAGCGACGGTTTGAACGGAAAAGGCTTTAACTTCAATAACCCCAATGCAACCCGTAGCTGTGGTTGCGGCGAGAGTTTCTCTGTATAATTATCAGATCACACTAAATTTTTGGCAGCACCGATATTCTGAAAAAGATATCGGTGCTATCATTTTTTATATCGCTGTAATCATATTTCCAAAAACGGTGCATTCCTGCTATATTTATCGGTGTAATCCTATTATAACCTGGTAAAATTTAATGAATTCTGTAGCTGATAAAAAAACTGTCCCTAGTTTAATACGCAACGTTGTAGCCAATATTCATCCCGATACCCATACTTTTTTGGTGCATAAGGTAAATGATACCTGGGTTGACATCTCCTACCGTGAAGCTTTGGTTAAAATAGACGCAATATCAGCATGGTTTCTGGAAATAGGCATCAAAAAAGGCGACCGTCTTGCGCTGATCATTGAAAATGGCCCGGATTATATCTATTACGATCAGGCGCTACAACAGATAGGAGCCGTAAATACTTCCATCTATCCTACCCTTTCCGAAGCAGAAATTGAGTATATCCTGAACGATTCGGAAGCTAAAACAATTTTAGTTGGTACACCTTTCCTGCTGCGTAAAGTCTATAAGATCGCAAATAATTGCCCCAATTTACTTCGCATTATTTTGGCTTTTGATGATCTGGAAAAATACGCCGACCGCGGTAACTCCATGAATCCGGGAATTACATGCCTTAAAAATGTGATTGAAGAAGGCAATAACCTGATTGAACTATACCGCCATGCAATCAGTGCAGCACGTGAAGCAGTTTTACCATCAGACCTGTCATGCCTCATCTATACATCTGGTACTACAGGAACCCCTAAAGGGGTAATGCTTTCGCATTATAACCTTACCGAAAATGTTCGCGCCTCGCTGGAACAGATACAAGTACTGGAGAAAACTGATAAATTCCTCTCCTTTTTGCCTTTATCCCATGTTTTTGAGCGCACCGGCACCTACCACATCTGCCTTTTTGAAGGCTGTACCATAGCTTTCTCTCAAAGCCTTGAACTGCTTGCCAAAAATATGGGCGAGGTAAAACCAACCATTATGTGCTGCGTACCGCGACTACTGGAACGTATCCACGACCGGGCCATGAAAAATGGCACATCTGCAGGCGGTGCAAAAACTAAAATATTCCTTTGGGCATTAGGAATCGGTCGCAAGTACCGTTTAGTACTGGAAGCCGGCAAAAAACCTAATATCATTCTGCGAAATCAACATAAAATCGCAGAAAAATTGGTTTTCAGTAAGATCAAAGAGCGTACCGGCGGTAAACTTAAATTCCTGATCTCGGGAGGTGGCGCCTTACCCAAAAATATTGGTGAATTTTTTGGCGACCTGGGCATAAAAGTACTGGAAGGCTTCGGTCTAACCGAGACTTCTCCGGTTATGGCTGTTACTGAAAATGAGCGGGTGATCTACGGTACAGTTGGCCGCATTATTCCACGTATAGAAGTGGCAATACAAAATGTTGATACTAAACAAATTTACACCGTACAAACCCATGAAAGCTTCAAGCCCGATTTTCAGTCTGAAGAAGGTGAGATCATTGTTCGGGGGCATTGTGTGATGAAAGGTTATTGGAACAAACCAGAGGAAACGGCAACTGTAATTGACCCGGATGGTTGGTTTCATACCGGTGATATTGGTAGGTTTTTCAAAGGGAACCTTCAGATCACCGACCGGTTGAAAAACATGCTGGTAAATGCCTACGGCAAAAACATCTACCCTACGCCAGTTGAGAATACTTATTTGAAAAGCTCAAAAATTGAACAGGTTTTCCTGATCGGTGATAAACGGGAGTATATAACGGCTATCATTGTACCCGCAAGAGAAATTTTGCAGGAAACCTTTAATCTCAATAATGAATTCTTCGAACGCCCTGAACTGTTCATCACTGAACCGGAGATCATAGACTGGGTTGCACAAGATATAAAACGATTATCAAACGAATTGGCAAAATTCGAGCGTATAAAAAATTTCAAAATCAAACGTACACCGTTTAGCATGGATGAAGGAGAAATTACTCCTACGCTGAAAACCAAACGTAAAGTAATTGAAAAAAAATATGCCGATGCGATAGACCTCATGTATCTGCAGGATGCAGAAGCAGAATAGCTGTCGCTTAGGCGCAAAGATTTAGCTTATGTGGAAGAGACCGGCCCTATTGGGGCTATTCATTGGGATAGCTGTAATTACATCATGCAAAAAAACGGGAGTAGTATTATTTCTAAACCCGAAGGCAACAAAGGAAAATACATCCTTTTTGCAGCTGATGAGTCATTTAATCAGGGAATTGGGAATGCCCCAAGCGCCTTTACTTCTATTTACTTTTGTAAATTAGATGGTGTACTGGTATTACGGCAGTAACCAATCTTGACCCTGGTTATTACAGCTACAGGGCAACCTGGTCGCCTGACGGGACGAAAGTAATTTTTACCCGTGGCAACAAAGATGACAGTAACCGTTCACTGTGTATCAAAAATGTTCCGGGTGGTAATTTTACCAGCGTTGTACAGGGTCACAAGGTGGATTTTGGTACCATCTCTCCGGATGGAAAAAAAATAGCCTACGCCAAAACCACCATTGATTCAATTTATAACTACGATGTTTATATCGCCAATATCAACGGCAGTAACGAACAACGATTGACCTATTTTGGCGACGACGCAGGGGCCGTTATGAACCCGCAATGGGGAGCAGATAATAAGATCTATTTTAACGCCGCAGGTTTGCACCATCCGGAAAGCATTTACACCATTGATACTACGGGCACCAAACTTACATCGATATTGCCGGGTGTCGACTTTCTGGCTTTGTCGCCGGATGGCAAGAAAATACTGTATGACCTTAGCTATGGCTTATTTACCTGCAATGCTGATGGTACCAACATAAAGCAAATATTCCGCTATGATAATAATACGCCAAACACGCTGCTGGGTGCATCCTGGTCGGCAGATAGTTCGGAGATATTTGCCTCTTATACTGACTACCCGAATGGGCTTTTTGGAATTTACCGGATGAATAGCGATGGTACCGGAGTTCAGGTACAAATTCTTCCCGGGTTTTATGAATATCCTTCGGTGCATTGATTTAATTTCTCCGAAAGTCAGCCTGAGTTAGAAAATTGGTGAAGGTATTTGGACATTATTCAGGCAGTCTTAAATCACCTATTCCAGAAAAAACGCGGGTAATGCATTGCAAATGTTCACCGTTTTTACCCGTTTTCACCCGTTTTCGACTGGTAAAAGTGTTTTAAAGGCATTTATAGTAAAAAAAGAGGTCCAAAATTTCCGAGGAATTACGGGCTTTTTTGCAAGTATTCGGTAAGCTGCGCTTTAAGTGTTCATTTTACCGTACTGAACTGTAAAAAATAAATCACTGATCGTTAGTAACTTACATCTCAAATGGCAGTAGAATTATTGGTCACTCTAAAGGTCAATGGCAAAGCATTTGAATTACAGTTGGTTAACTCATACTACTACCAGAGAAAACCAGCTATTGATAATTCATTGAACCTCTGTCTGATTTTTTGCAATTACCGTTTTTTTTAAACTGAAAATTCCAGTGTCGTTCAGCATTTTCGTATACAAGCTGTAAATGAATGAATTATGGATTCGAATACCGAACATTATTGTTAAACTGCCCGGTAATGGCAGTTATAAATTAATAACGGGGAGGCATCTAGGGTTTAAATTGCCAGATCTCATTATAACTGCCATCCAGCGTGGTATGGGTACCAAAACCTATATAACCAATGTTCTTAATTGAGAAGGATGCCACTTCCACCCGTGCACTACCCGGGAAATTAGCTACCCGGCTCCATTGATCACCGGTAGCGCTGTATTTCCATATTTGTTGAGGCGATAAAGGGCCAAATCCAACATAAATATCGTTGCCAATAACGAATCCCGCAGCGTCCCCCAATTGAAAATTACCAGCAAAGCTTGCCTTTGACGTCCAGCTATCTGCAACCGGATCATACTGCCAAAAATCTTTAATAGTTGGATATAGCCAGTTATTACCTAATCCTACATAGCCCTTGCCCGCAATTGTAACGGCAAGATCGAACATATGACCCACACCAGGATAATCCGCAACCTGCTTCCATGAATTGGCATCGGCATCAAATTGCCAAACATCCCAATACACCTGGGTACCGTTGTACAAAGTACCTGCACCAACATAGCCATAATTATTTATACCAAAACTAAAAGCACCATACCTTGGATGCCCCGGAAAATCAGCTACCCTGGTCCATGCGTCAGCAATAGGATCATATTGGTAAAAATCATTATTCTCTACCGTATTTGTCACGGCATTATAGCCCCAACCGGTACCCACATAAATTTTATTATTTAAAACGAACCCCGCTAAATACTGATAGCCTATACCCGGATAACTGGCTTTTTGCGTCCAACCGCTGGTTGAAGGATCATACTGCCAAACCATTTTTTGCATTTCACCTGCCACAATGTAGGCTTTATTTCCAACTACAAACGACAAAGCCGAAGCCGTACTGGTTCCGGTGAATGTAGCGATCTGATACCAGGAACCTGGTAGATTTACCGGGACAGTATCAGTAGTTTTTGGCGCAATTTTCTGCCCTTTTTGACAAGATGAAAAGCATATTACAGCGCTGATAGCCAAATAAATAATGCGTTTCATAAAAACAGAATTAAGAGTTTGTATTCGAAGTTAATTCAAATAATCTGATAATTCAACAACATTCCCCAAGTCATTCCCGGTTGCTAACATCGCTAAAATAGCCTATTTTTGCAGCCTTAATATAAGCTATGAGTATTATACTATCCGAACAGGAAATTTTACGCCGCGAATCCTTACAACAATTGCGCAGTTTAGGTATCGATCCCTATCCTGCGGAGGCATTTAAAGTAACCGCTTTCGCCAAAGATATAGTGGATAATTTTAACCCGGATGCCCCTGAAGTTTATCAGAACGTAGTATTGGCAGGCCGAATCATGACCCGCCGCATCATGGGCAGTGCTTCCTTTGCCGAGCTGCAGGATTCAACCGGTCGCATTCAAATCTACCTGAAACGCGATGATATATGCCCAGGAGAAGATAAAACCCTGTACAATACCGTATTTAAGAAGCTGCTGGATATCGGCGATTTCATTGGCGTAAAAGGCTATGCTTTTATTACTCAAACCGGTGAAATATCAGTACACGTTACTGAACTTAGTTTGTTATCTAAATCGCTAAAACCACTTCCCGTAGTAAAACGCGAGGATGATGGAACAATACACGATGGTTTCACCGATCCTGAACTGCGTTACCGCCAACGTTATGTGGATCTGACGGTTAACCCGGAGTTTAAGCAAATCTTTATCAATCGCTCAAAAGTGATCAGCACCATGCGGGAGTACTTTAACCAGCAAGGCTGGATGGAAGTAGAAACGCCCATTTTGCAGGCTGTACATGGTGGAGCTGCTGCACGCCCTTTTAAAACCCATCATAACACCCTTGATATGGGGCTTTTCCTCCGTATTGCTAATGAATTATATTTAAAAAGATTGATCGTAGCAGGTTTTGATGGTGTGTACGAGTTTGGTAAAATGTTCCGCAATGAAGGTATGGATCGTACACACAATCCGGAGTTTACCTCACTGGAGATATATGTAGCTTATAAAGACTATGTATGGATGATGGAGATGGTAGAAAACTGCCTGGAAACCGTAGCTAAAGCTGTCCATGGCGTTCCGGTAGTACAAGTGGGTAATCATGAGATCAGCTTTGCAGGTCCGTATGAGCGGCTTACTATGTTTGAATCTATTCAAAAATATACTGGTATCGATGTCTCTTCAATGGATGAGGATGCGCTGCGCCAAATCTGCCACCAATTGGGTATTGAGACGGATGCAACTATGGGTAAAGGTAAACTGGTAGATGAAATATTTGGCGCCAAAGTAGAAGCCAACCTGATCCAGCCAACCTATATCACCGATTACCCGATCGAGATGACACCGCTGGCTAAAAAGCACCGCAGCAAAGAAGGATTGGTTGAACGATTTGAGTTGTTTGTTAACGGCAAAGAGATCGCTAACGCCTATTCGGAGTTAAATGACCCGATCGATCAGCGTGCCCGTTTTGAGGAGCAACTGATCCTGGCTGGTCGCGGTGACGAGGAAGCTATGGCCATGGATGATGATTTTTTACGTGCACTGGAATATGGTATGCCACCAACATCGGGACTGGGAATAGGTATCGACCGGCTGGTGATGTTGTTAACCAACCAGCATACCATACAGGAAGTATTATTCTTCCCCCAAATGCGCCCCGAGAAAAAAGCCAAAGTGGTTACTGCGGAAGATTTCATCAATATTGGCGTGCCCGCCGAATGGGTGCCGGTACTCAATAAAATGGGCTTCAATACCATCGAAGAACTGAAAGCCGCGAACCCCAACAAAGTATTCAACGACCTGGGCGGCATGCGCAAGAAACTGAAGCTGGATATCACTATGCCTGCCAAGGAAGTGGTAATGGCGTGGTTCTGATTATTTGTTATTAGGCATTGAGATTTTTTGGCATCAGCTTAGGATTAGAATTAATATTTGCCAACCAATTTCGGACAAAGGAGTACGCAGGAAAGACCAAGGACTATGAGTCATGGTTTATGAACAAGATACCATGAACCATGATCCATAAACAATGAACTTCCATAACAATTTGTTAATAAAATCATAAAATAAATAGAACTTTTGTATCAAAATGGCTGTATAACTTTATAATTACACAAGTTATGCAAGATTATGACTAATTCTATTTT
>CAISPD010000271.1 GCA_903887275.1 uncultured Mucilaginibacter sp. | reverse complement strand
AGAAGTATTTGACTTATTTTTTTGTAAGCCCGCTAACCCGAGATTATTGTTCCGGATGGTTTCCAGTTTTTGCAGATTCTCGGGAGAAGCTACAAAGGCAAGAATCAATTCACGGCCTTCATTGGTTTCTCCATATTTTTCAATCTTCACCATGTCCGGTTTCGCCTGGGCAACCGCACGGTAGTACTCAACGATTTTATGGTGCCGGGTATAACGGGTGCCAATTTTATAGCCCAGGTATTGTTCAGGACTCTGCAACCCTTGCGCAATAGATGCCACTGAAAGAAACAAAATAATGATTACAAATGTTACTTTTTTCATATACATATAAATGATTTGTGAATGTAGTTAAGAAACAAAGTACTCCCACCGAATTGACTGTTTTTTATTTTACACCTATCAATTCACATCATTTTGTTATAAAAAACTGTAATTTTCTGCCATGAGAAAAATTGTTATTCTGCTATTGGCAGCTGGCTGTATTCAGTCAGTGAACAGCCAGTCGGTCCCTTCTTTTGTAGGTGCAGGCAAGACCGTTGATCCGTATAAATATTCAATCGTCAAAAAAGGCGAATTTAATAAGGCTGCTGTCAGCTGTGCCCATCCACTCGCCAGTGAAATAGGTGCTGCTATAATGAAAAAAGGGGGAAATGCTTTTGATGCTTCGATTGCGATGCAATTAGCCCTGGCCGTAGTATACCCGGGTGCGGGAAATATTGGCGGAGGCGGTTTTTTACTCGCTCGCAAATCAAATGGTGAATTGATTGGCATCGATTACCGCGAAGCTGCTCCTTCCAAAGCCAGCAGGGACATGTACCTGGATAAAAACGGAAACGTACAAATGGCCTTATCTCAAACTGGTCATCTGGCATCCGGCATACCAGGAACCATTGCAGGACTATTTGCGACATTGGATTATGCAAAACTCCCTTTTAAACAACTGATACAACCGGCAATTGATCTCGCTGAAAAAGGATTTGTGATCTCAGAAAGAGAGGCAGCAGGATTAAACAGTACCCGCGAATCATTTATCAAATACAGCACCCGACCAACCGCTTTTGTAAAAGAGAATAAATGGAAAGCAGGTGATACACTTGTTCAGAAAGAATTGGCTGCTACTTTAAAAAGAGTACAAAAAGAAGGTGCCAAAGGGTTTTACGAAGGAGAAACTGCCAAATTGATTGTGGAAGAAATGCAAAGGGGGAATGGAATTATTACGTTGGATGACCTGAAAGATTATACTGCCAAATTGCGCAGTCCGCTTGAATTCGATTATCGCGGACACCATATTATCAGTTTTGCTCCACCCAGCAGTGGCGGTATACTGATTGCGCAAATGTTGAAGATGATTGAGAAATATCCGGTAAGTAGTTATGGTTTTCAAACTGTAAAGAGCGTACAATTGATGATAGAAGCCGAACGACGTGCCTATGCCGACAGGGCTGAACATATGGGGGATCCGGATTTTTATAATGTGCCTTTGAAAACCCTGGTAGATGAAACCTATCTGGCAAAAAGAATGAGTGATTATAGCCCTGATAAAGCAGGCAGTAGTATTTCAGTTAAAGCCGGCGTGATCAAAGAAAGCGAAGAGACCACCCATATCAGTATATTGGATGAAGATGGTAATATGGTATCTGTTACGTACACGCTCAATGGCGGATATGGAAGCAGGACAGTTGTTGGTGGCGCAGGTTTTATTATGAATAATGAGATGGATGATTT
>CAISPD010000270.1 GCA_903887275.1 uncultured Mucilaginibacter sp. | reverse complement strand
GGATGGAGTTGTTCAATGACGCACGGATCTGCGTTGGTATCTCAATATTATTGTAGCCGTATATACGCAGTATCTCTTCTACAACATCCACCTCGCGGGTTACATCCACGCGGTAAGGAGGCACAAGAAGTGATAGTCCTTCAGCAGTTTCGCCGACGATGGCGATATCCAATGCACTGATGATTGACCTGATCTCGGACTGCCCAATTGCTTTACCTATCAGGCGGTCGATATGGCGGTAGCTTACTTCAACTTCAAAAGGCGCAACCGGATTTGGATACAGGTCGGTTACTTCAGAAGATATTGTACCACCGGCTACTTCCTTAATAAGCAATGCTGCGTATTTTAAAGCATAAACTACCAGATCGGGGTCGGTGCCACGCTCAAAGCGGAAAGAGGCATCGGTTTTTAGTCCGTGACGCTTGGAGGTCTTGCGTATCCACACCGGGTTGAAATTGGCACTTTCGAGAAATATGTTTTTGGTAAATGCCTTCACTCCCGAACCAATACCACCAAACACACCGGCTATACACATCGGCTTTTCGGCATCCGCTATCACCAGGTCATCGGCCGAAAGTTTGCGTTCAACTTCATCCAGGGTTTTAAAAAGGGTTCCCTCAGGCGATGTTTTTACCAACACTTTAGCTCCTTTGATCTCGTCCGCATCAAAAGCATGCAAAGGCTGCCCAAGCCCATGCAGCACATAATTGGTCACGTCCACAATATTATTGATAGAACGCAAACCAATCACCGCCAGCTTTTCCTTTAACCATTTCGGCGATTCTTTAACCTCGATACCTGTAATCACCACACCGGCATAGCGCGGGGCCGCAATTGCATTCTCAACCACTACTTCAATTTGATAACTATGGTCATCAACCTTAAAAGCTGAAACATCAGGCTTACTGATCTTTGTTTTCAGGAATGCAGCAATATCCCTTGCCGTACCCATATGCGATGCCGCATCGGCGCGGTTAGGTGTTAAGCCGATCTCGAAAAGGTAGTCATCATCCAGATTAAAATATTGTTTTGCCTGAATTCCTACCGGCGCATCAGCATCCAGGATCAGGATACCATCGTGCGAATGCCCCAAACCGATCTCGTCCTCAGCACAGATCATGCCTTCCGACTCCTCTCCGCGGATCTTTGATTTATTGATCTTGAACGGTTCTCCGCTCGTTGGATATACCGTTGTACCTACAGTAGCTACCACAACTTTCTGCCCTGCGGCCACATTAGGCGCACCACATACTATTTGAAGGTCGGTACCGCTGCCTACATCAACTCTGGTTACGCTGAGCCTGTCGGCATTGGGATGCTGAAACCGATCCTTAACAAAACCAATCACCAAACCTTCCAAACCACCGGGTACTGCCTGCACTTTTTCGAGGCTCTCAACCTCGAGGCCAATGCCGGTCAATATCTGCGAGAGTTGCTCAGGACTTTTATCAGTATCAATAAATTGTTTTAACCAGTTGTAGGAGATCTTCATTTCAGCAAAATAATGAAGGGCAAAGATAAGATTTAGTCCGGAAGTGGGAAAGACCGTATCCCGATAGCTATCGGGACCGAAAGATATAGGCGCTTTTATACTGGATATTTATTTTTCGAGAAGCTTTCACAACAAGCCTTCATCGGCAAAACTTAAATAGTTGCTATCAGTAATGATCAGATGATCCAGTATCTGAATTTCGAGCAGGCGACCCGCCGACGCCAGTTTTTTTGTGAGGTCGATATCCTGCTGACTGGGCTTCAAATTACCTGAGGGATGGTTATGTACCAGAATAATACCGGTGGCGTGCTGACCGAGGGCAACGCCAAAAATTATTTTCGGATCAGCAACGGTGAGGGTCATGCCGCCTTTGCTGATGAGCTGGTGATTTAACACTTTGCTGGATTGCCCCAATAAAATGATCCAAAACTCCTCGTGACCCAGGTCGATGAGGTGGCGGCGCATGAGGTTCCAGGCGTCTTTGCTGCTGCGTATGCTTTCTGTGGGCTGCTCCGCTGCCTCGTTACGCCGGCGTCCGATCTCAAGCGCCGCAATGATCGATATCGCTTTGGCTTCGCCAATACCCCGAAATTCGGATAGTTCAGCGATCGAAGCTTTTGCAAGTTTATTGAGGTTATTGTTGTAATGGTGCAAGATGCGCTTGCTCAGTTCAACCGCCGATTCATCGCGACTGCCAGAACCGATCAATATTGCGATCAACTCAGCATCGGACAGGGCCCGCCTTCCCTGTCCGCTGAGCTTTTCTCGTGGTCGATCGGCCTCGGCCCAGGCTTTGATACTGATCTTATATTCGTAGGGCAAGACACGATTTTTGATTAAGCCGATGATAGGGATTCTCAAAAGAATTTAAAACTACCAAAGTAGGTTGGATAGCTAAATCGGGGCAAACAAAAAAAGGGGACATGCAAAGCACATCCCCTTTTGAAATATTTGGTTAGTTAAATTACTTAAGCTTGTTAACGAATTTGGTCAGCTTTGATTTATTGTTCGAAGCTTTGTTTTTGTGGATCACGTTTTTCTTAGCCAAACGGTCGAGCATCGAAATAACCTTGGTTAATAAAGGGGCCGCTTCAGCTTTTGAAGTAGTATCTCTTAACTTTTTGATTGCGTTACGGGTGGTTTTAGCCTGGTAACGGTTACGCAGACGCTTCGCAGCATTTGCCCTGATCCTTTTTATCGATGATTTATGATTTGCCATTGTAGCTAATTCTTCTTTTTATTTTTCGGACTGCAAATATAGGGTGAATTTTTTTTATTGTCAATTGTTTTTGATTTTTTGTTGGAACGTTGAAAAGTTGTAAGGTTGTAATGTTAAAATTACCGGCAAATGCACAACCTTTCAACATTACAACTTTTCAACATTTCAACAATAAAAGGCATATTTGGAAGTGAAATCATCAGCCCGAACCTTAGTTGCTGTTTTAACGATACTCACCCTCAGCTCCTGGGGCTTCTATGCACATAAACGCATCAACCGTACAGCTGTTTTTACGCTGCCTAAGGCAATGGCGTGTTTTTATGGGGCCAATATTGATTTCATTACTGCACATGCTGTGGACCCTGATAAAAAACGATATGTGGACTCGCTGGAGGCCCCTCGGCATTTTTTGGATGCCGATCGTTATGGAAAGCGGCCGTTCATCAAATTACCGGTAAAATGGAAGGAAGCGATCAAAAAATATTCAGAAGATACCATTAGGAAATACGGCACGCTGCCCTGGGAGATACAGGCACAGTACTACTGGCTGGTAAATGCTTTTAAGAAACATGATACCCTTGCCATTTTGAAAACATCGGCCAACCTTGGACATTATATTGCCGATGCACATGTACCCCTGCACATGACGCGAAATTTCGACGGGCAGCTCAGCGGGCAACCGGGTATACATGCGCTGTGGGAAAGTCGCCTGACCGAATTGTTCAGCGATAAATACAATTACTATGTTGGCAAAGCCAATTATATCGAGAACCCTTTGAACGAGGCTTTCAAAATATGCCGGGCATCCTTTAAGTGCATCGATTCGGTTTTGTTGTTTGAAAAACTGATCAGCAAAAAATATCCGGCGGATAAAAAATATGAACCGGTAAAACGAAACGGAAAAACAACAAAAGACTATTCAGAAGCCTATGCAAAGGCTTACCAGGCAAGTTTGAAAGGAATGGTGGAAAGAAGGATGCGCTTGTCGATCTTAGAAACCGGCAGCTTCTGGTACTCGGCCTGGGTGGATGCCGGGCAGCCGGATTTGAATAAACTGATTGAGAAGCCTTTGCGCTCAGCTGAGAAGAGAAAAATACAAAATGAGGCCTATTTGTATAAAGCAGGGAAAGTGTTAGCTTTAAAGAAACATTGAGCATATTCCAGTGAACCATCTGATCTTGCTTTACTTATTGGTATTCACAAACACTTGTTTCGGTCAGGTACTCCTTTCTTCCTTTAAGCCCAAGACAAAAAAAGACAAAGAAGTAATCGCCAAATTAAGATCATTACCTGAGATCAATGACCTTTACGCCCGGCCTCCGGGTAAAGACTTGAGGTGGGATATTTTGTTTGGTTCACCAGACTCAGAACATGCCAAATATCAATTTCAGGTTGGAACCGATCATAAAGATAGGTTCTCAACTAATTATCATTTATCCATCGACCCAATAACACTACAGGTTTATTATGAGGATTTTGATGATATGGGTGAGCAGGATATCACACTACAACAATGGAGATACTGGCGAAACAAGCCTGAATTTAATAAGCCACATAAATGGGTCAACGGGAAATTAATTATAGTAAACTATAATAAGCATGTTCAGAAAAAAAGCAGCCAAGCTGGTTAAAAACACTATCCGCTGGCGCAGTCACGAGCCTACACGCCTGGAAACTTTCAGCGATGCAGTTTTCGCTTTTGCGGTTACCTTGATCATCGTATCGCTTGAAGTACCCAAAACTTTTGATGAGCTTTTTGAGACCATGAAAGGATTTGTAGCGTTTGGTGCCTGCTTTGCTATTTTGTTCCTGATCTGGAACAGTCAGAATATATTTTTCCGGCGCTTTGGCTTGACCGATTCCTGGACCACTGCATTAAATGGTGTTTTGCTTTTTGTGGTATTAACTTATACCTATCCTTTAAAATTTCTGTTTACGCTGGTATTTTCGGGCAATTCTTATGCCGAACATGGTCATTATATGGCCATGATCAGCGATGCACAAGTACCTACGCTGATGTACGTTTACGACACTGGCTATTTACTTATTTACCTGTTGTTTTATCTGATGTACCGACATGCACGCAATCATGCCGAAAAGCTGGAGCTAAGCGCTTTTGAACTTTTTGAAACACAAAGCCAGATGTATATCAACCTTATCAACGTTTTTATCGGCCTTCTTGGCATTGTGGTAACCTATGTACTACCATTCGACCTAAAAGGAGGGTCGGGCTATACCTATATGGCGATACCGGTAGTTTACTTTATTTTCTTCAAGCTTAGGGCCAGAAAATCAAAAAAGCAATTCGGAGCTGAAAATTAGTTTCCCTTTTTTGCGATACGACTGTTGATCCATGCTACCACGGGTGGCAACAAAGAAACAACGATGATCGCAAGTGCGATGAGCGAAAAATGACTTTTGAAAAAAGGAACATTACCCAACCAGAAGCCGGAAAACAGGAATATCAGTATCCAGGAGGCTCCCCCAATTAAATTATATGCGCTATACTTCAGGAATGGCATACGCCCTACCCCGGCTACAAATGGAGCTATAGTTCTGATGATGGGCATAAATCGACTCAGGATAACCGATTTGCCGCCATGTTTATCAAAAAAGGCTTTGGTTTGCAGGTAATAATCCAGTTTTAAGATCTTGTTTTCGGGCTTAAATACTTTTGGCCCCAGGTAACTGCCGGCTAAATAATTCACTGTATTCCCGGTAAACGCGGCAATGATCAGAATAAGGGCAAGCAGGTAAATATTTAAACCTGTAGTACCGGCTGCTATAAGCGCACCGGCAGCAAATAGCAGGGAATCGCCGGGCAAAAAAGGCGTTACAACAAATCCGGTTTCTGCAAAAATGATCGCAAATAAAATGAGATAGGTAAGCGCATGATACTGGCTAATGATGGCTTCCAGGTGTTTATCAATGTGCAGGATAAAGTCGAACAGGCCTTTTATAATTTCCAATTTCTTTATTTTTTGCCAAAAATATAAATAATTGACAGATTACTTGTTGGTTATTGCACCCATTCCAAAAGCCAAAGTATCGGTATGACCAACTAGGCCATAACTATACAGGGTATAAAGGTGTCCATCCTGCACGGTCACATTAGGCAAGGTTCCGATAACTCCGGCATTGGTGCCTGTTTTAAATACCTGAAAATTATAATTGCCCGCAGGCATTTCCACGTACTTAGAAACGTTTTTGTAGGTTAAATTTGTAAAACCCGGATCAAGGTAACCGTTGGCAACTACATCAAACCCTGTTGACAGCGGTGATGCATTCAGAAAACGAACTTTTGCCCGGCCTGCAGAAGGCGAAGATCCTGTATCGGTTAAAAACACACTACTTACGGTGTTGTCAGTTTTCATACCAACCATAAACAGAGTATATTTTAAATTAGCCTTTAATGCGTCATTCCTGCTGATAATATTTCCCTGAATAACCACAGTTCCCGTTAATTGATTTGGCGCTGAACGTATCTGAAAAGGAGTATCAATAGACGTAAGGTTGAAATAACCCGAAGGCACCGCGTATAAAAAGCTATAGTTATTGAATATCGAATAATCGATATAAAGGCTTACAGGGCCCAATTGCGGACTTAGATTTACCACCTGATATTTAACATTAAGGGAGGTTGCATTTTTTGAGGCCGTTTTACCGCATGACGACAGAAATACAGCGACCATTAACCCCGTTATAACTATAAAAAGTACAGCTTTTAAACCGCCATTATTCTTTTTACTCATCATTCTCAATTATAATTGATCATTACAGCCAGGCTGAGTGCCGAACCACCTGTGCCATTCAATTTGCCTGTTGTATAAATAGTGTATGATTTACCTTGCAGCAATGTCAGATTACCACGTGCTATTGGTGTTGACGAACCTGCAGGATAAAGTGTAACCGGTGCAAGGCTACTGGTATCAGCCAGGCGGAAATCACCAGCTGTGCCAAAGGCGAGGCCAGCAAATTTAGGTGCACTGCCAACAACCAGGTCATAGCCCGCAGCATCGGGCGAAGCATTGACAAATCTAACCAGGCATGTTCCCCTGAGGGTATCGGCCTTTAGGTCATCCTGGGTTTTAAATGCCAGCGAAGCGCTTTCTCCTGCAATAAACAGCGAGTAATATTTTCCGGTGTCGAGATTGAGCGGCAAAGTGAACAGCGGCTGCACCGTACTGCTTGCGGTATTGAATACCTTTTTTACCTGATAGTTTTGCGTAAATGCCAAAACACTAACATAGCCCGAAGTATACTGCGGATAAAGATTTGAATTGCTATTTAACCGCGTCCCATTCAAATAATAGTTGACGCTATCAGCAGAGGCATTAACGAAATTAAGATAGGTTGAATAGTTTGCTACCGGCGCATCACTGCTTTTTTTACAGGCGGCGAAGGCAGTTAATACTATTGCTAACAATATGATAATTACCCTGGTATTCATCTGTGTATTTGCTATAATAACTACCATATTGGGGTATTTGTTATTACAGTGAACAAAAAAGTCCGGTTTTGCACCGGACTCTGGATTTGGATTTATAATTTAAGTTTACAACTTAAGCATAACTATTAAGCATCACCGGCATCACCAGCATCAGCACATCTTCATTCACATCACCGCCTTGTGGTAACAATAAACCCGCACGGTTCGGCGTCGACATTTCGAGCAACACTTCTTCGCTGCCCAGGTTCTTCAGCATTTCTATTAAAAACCTTGCATTAAAGCCTATCTCAATATCATCACCATCATACTGACAGCCTAAACGCTCATGAGCTTCATTGGCAAAATCAATATCTTCTGATGAAATATTCAATTCGCTGCCGCTGATCTTCAACCTTACCTGGTGGGTGGTTTTATTAGCGTAAATAGCCACACGGCTAAGTGAGCCCAGGAAAGCCTGCCTGTCGATCACCAGTTTATTAGGATTATTCTGAGGTATCACCGCTTCATAATCCGGATAGCGCTCATCGATCAAACGACAAACTAAATTGATGTTACCAAACTTAAAGAATGCGCTGGTACTGTTATATTCAACAGATACATTGATATCTTCTGATGGCAATGCCGATTTAAGCAAATTCAAAGCCTTTTTTGGTAATATAAATGACGTAGTGCTTGCTGCTTTGGCATCTTTGCGGCGGTAACGCACCAGTTTATGGGCATCAGTAGCTACAAAGGTGATGTATTGAGTTGACAGCTGGCAGTAAACCCCGGTCATTGCCGGACGAAGCTCGTCATTACTTACAGCGAAAATAGTTTTATTGATTGCCTCTGCCAATACAGACGCAGGCAGGTTTACCGATGAAGCATTTTCAACCACAGGAATTTTGGGGAAGTCTTCGCCGTTTTCGCCGCTCAGTTTGTATTTACCATCACCAGCATTGATCTCGATCGCAAAAGTGCTGTCGTCAATAGAAAAGGCAATGGGTTGTTCTGGTAATGATTTTAAGGTATCAAGCAGGATGCGTGATGGAATGGCAATGCGGCCATTTTCCTTCGCTTCAACGCTGAGCGAAGTGGTCATGCTGGTTTGCAGATCGGTAGCCGATATAGTTAAGTTCCCATCCTTTATCTCAAATAAAAAGTTTTCCAAAATAGGCAAAACCGTGCTGTTGCTTAGCGCCCCGCTTACCGATTGCAGTTGCTTGAGTAAAGTGGATGTTGAAACTATAAATCTCATATATATAAACAGTGTTAATCAATCAAAAGTATAAAAATTAATGAGCATACTTCCGCCTGCGAATATAATGTTGAAAAATAGCAAATACTAACACAAATGCCAAAGGAATAACATTATTTATTACCTGCCAGTACAGTTTTTCGCTACGAATTTTTGCCCTGTCAAGCAGTCGGATCTGGAACTCTTTTTCGCGCAGACCGATCAGCCCCGAATCATCGGTCAGGTAGTCGGCAATATTTAACAAAAGGTTTTTATTGGCATAGGTTTGCCCCCCATCTCTGTCATAACCTAATGGATAAGCCGAGCCTTCTGCCAGGTCGTTTTTAAAAATATCACCATCACTGATCACGATCATTTTGGTAGGCCTGCTTTCGGCTAATGGTTCAATTTTTTCTGTAAAGCCTTCCGGGATTGGTCGGTTCAAAAAGTCAGACTTGAATTTTCCTTCCAGCAGCACGCCTAATGTCTTTGGTTGCCTGATAAAATCCTTCGGATCGGGCTCCTGTTCCAGCGCCTGCAACGAGAGCAGGTAAGGTACCGTGAATTTCTTATTGTGATTTGACGAACTTAGCAGGATGGTTTTTTTAACATCTTTTATCCCAAGGGTGTCTATTGTACTGATAAACTGCGTACGGATACCGTCCAGATTTTTAACGATGGGGTGTTTTGATTCTGGTATGATCACCGGATAAAACAACCAGGGTCTGGGCAAAATCTGCGGCTGCCCGCCAACACTTCCGGTTACTACGGCAATGGGCGCGCAACTCATATCGGCCACCAGGTCGTAATTGATACGCACGCCATACACAAATAGCTGGTCGTCCAGGTTCAACTGTTTGTTGAAAGCCAGCTGGTCGCCCCCATGTCCGCGCATACTATCCAGCTCGGCGCTTACCTGGTCTATGGTCCACAATACCCGCCCGCCATGCATCACAAACTGATCTATCTTAAACTTTTCCAGTTCGCTGAATGCCTTTTCCGGCTTAGGCACCACCAGCAATTTTAAATGAAATAAAGCCGAAAGAGGCATTTTATTCAGATCTATCCTACCAACCACATAGCCATCGCCAAGCGTATTGAAGGCTCCTTTTAGTTGCAAATCGTTTAGTTCATGATGTCCTTCGGTAAATCCAATAAGCGGTTTACCACCGGCGGTAATTTTTTTGATGGCCGAAGCAAAGCTGTATTCGAGATTTTGGATGGCCTCTTTTGCGCCTTCCTCTTCGCGCTGGGCATCCATACGCGATTGCAACAGATTAACCACAATGCCCTGCCCGTTATATTCAATCAACGCTTCAGGGAACATCAATATCTGGGTTACGCCATTGTCGGTAGGTACGCCAAATGGCTGCCCGCTTAAACCTTTGGCATCCAACGAATCATATACCGCTCGCTGCGCACTGTCGGGCAGGCCTTTGATATTAGCGATAGGGTCTATGAACTGGTAGGTTAAATTGCCATGTGAATAGGCCTGCAGATCGCTGACCATATCGCGGGTGGCACGCTGCAAACGTTTAGCCCAGTTAGGGAAATTGTCGCCTTTTAAAAATATGGTCACCTTAATTGGCTGGTTAACCTTACCTAATACCTGCTGACTGATAGGCGATATAGTAAAACGCTTTTCTTTGGTAAAATCAAAACGTGTAAAGGTAAGCGTAGATAAAAATGCCAGGGCAACGATAATACCAAACGGCAGCAGCAATGTTTTTCTATTTTTCTGACTTTGCAATTTAACTACCAGCAAAGTTGCCAGGATGAACAAAGCGCTCAGGCATACAAAATAGGCCAGATCGCGGGTATCCAGTACACCTCGACTTACCGAATCGTAATGTTCGGTAATACCTAATGCAGGCAGATTCAGGTTTTGCAACACCGGCAATGGGCTCAACAGATCGAAACCTGAATAGAAGAAAAAGCTGGCCGCTGCTGCTATGGTAAAAGCAATGATCTGGTTTTTACTTACTGCTGAAGCAAACAGACCAATGGAAACAAAGCACGATCCCAGTAAAAACAAACCTATATATGATCCAATAACAGCACCGGTATCAACATTACCTGCCGGAGCACCAAGCTGATAAACTGAATAATAATAAACCAGGGTAGGCAGCAAGGCAAATAGTACCAATACCAACGATGCAAAGTATTTACCCAGGATGATCTGGACATCAGTTAGCGGGCGGGTAAGTAATATCTCGAAAGTCCCCTCACGTCTTTCCTCTGCCAATGAACGCATTGTAATAGCCGGGATCAGGAACATGAACAGGTAAGGTGTAAGACTGAACAAACTGTCTAACCCGGCATATCCATAAGCAAGAATGCTGGTTGAGGGCACAACCCACAACAGCAGACCCATTCCCAATAAAAATATGCCTATGGTAACATAAGCTACTAACGAACTGAGATAGGAAGATATCTCCTTTTTTAAGATGCTATACACTGTAAATTAATCGGCTGTTTGGTGCCGAAAATACGTTTTTTTTCTTATTGGTTGTAGTGGTTGTGGTTGTTGTATTAGGGATTTGGCTTTAGAGATAAACTTACGAAGTTTCTAAAACCTCGTAAGTTTTGCGGGGAACTTTTCAACAAAAAAAATCAAAGCCCAAACCGGTAAGCAAAGCGTATCACGGTTTGTTTAACCTGCCCGCCCCAGGCTTCATAGCGGAAGCCGATATCGAGGGCGCCTTTGCGCTGCGGGATAAGGAAACCCGGACCAATACCAAAAGCCGTATATTGATGCTGTGAATGGTTAAGTTCGAAAGCCTGGCCGCCTTCGCCTTCTACATATAGGGTTGAGATAGGGTAGTATTTTAGTCCGGCTTTTATTGGCGCAAATATATCAGCTCCTGAATTGCCGTATTGGCTAAGAATACTACTATGGTAAAAAACCGATGTTAAGTTTGCCGTCAACGAAATACTGAATAGCGGAGCTATAGGAAATTCAAACTTAGCGGAGGCTCCCGTGCCGATACTATACAAGCCATAGTTTGGTATGGTAAGTTCGCCACCCAGGCTGAACGCAGTGCGTTCTGCATTTGATACCTGTGCGCTGGCAGCGAAGGAGCCAGCAGCAAAAAATAAAATAAGTAGTAGTTTTTTCATAAAGCCCAAACGTAGATCGTAGCAAATGTGAGTTAAAAAAGTAAAAACGGGAAATACCTGTTTGTATTTCTTGAACACGATTTAAAAACACGATTCAAGGATTTTTTTAGATTGAAAGGATTATTGCTACAGCTCCCCTCCCGGCTTGTAGCCAGCATGCTAGTTTAGGAACTGTGTGTGGCAATATATGATAACAGAAAGAAATCCGTTCTACAACGGAAACTGGTCAAATGCATATCGTTTACCTGTCTAAAGACCACAAGCCGGGAGGCTTGCGGTAGCATGGGAGGTCTTCAGACTTCGAACAGTGTAAATTGAGCTTTTAATAAATTCAAGGCCATCAGCCTGATCAAACGAATCAGCGATCAATTATTAGTAAGCTTTATAAAAATACTCTCCAGCGACTTCCCGCCATTCTTGCTTCTCAATCCTTCCAAAGTATCATTGGCTACAATATGACCTTTATTGATGATCACTACATGATCGCAAACGGCTTCTACTTCCTGCATGATATGGGTGCTTAAGATGACGGTCTTGGTTTTGCCCAGGTCGCGGATCAACTGGCGGATACCGATAAGCTGGTTGGGGTCGAGGCCCGAGGTGGGCTCGTCGAGAATCAGTACTTCCGGGTCGTGCAGGATGGCCTGTGCCAATCCCACACGCTGACGGTAGCCTTTGCTCAGCTGCCCTATTTTTTTATGTTTTTCAGGTGTAAGTCCGGTCAGTTCAATAATTTCTTCAATGCGTTTTTCAGCATTAGGCACCTGGTGGATATCAGCAATAAATGCCAACGACTCCCGAACATACATATCCTGGTACAAAGGATTGCTCTCTGGCAGGTATCCTATTCGCCGTTTCACTTCCAGCGACTGGCTTTCCACATCAAACCCACACACCGTAGCTTTGCCTGAGGTTTGCGGAATATACCCCGTTAATATTTTCATGGTGGTCGATTTACCCGCGCCATTGGGTCCCAAAAAACCCAGCACGCCGGGTTTGGCGCTAAAGGAAATACCATCCACAGCCTTCTGGCTGCCATATACTTTAGAAAGTGATTCAACACTGATGCTCATGGGTTCAAATATATTGATTTTGGTGGTTTATTGGTTGGGGATTGGTCATCTGGCATTTGGCATTTGGGATTAGGCAGTGGTCACCAGTTAACTAATACCTGATTGACTAATCACTGATAGAAGTATTGTTAGACTTAGTTTTCAAAACAATGTCTATTCGACATAAAGAGCGCACTTACAAACTACAAAAGTATTCGATAGATTTTGCGAAACAACTACCTAACTTACTCATTGCTAATTACTTACAAAAAGCATCCAAAAGCACCGGAAATTACACGCTCGAAAAGCAGGCAAACAAAAAAAATGCTACAGCAAATCAGGCTTTTAAATCATATCATTTATCTCCGGTGGATTTTTGCATAATTATTTGATAATGAAGCAATAACAGCTTTGGCTAAACATTGCCGGTAATTTTGCTAAAACATCAGCTTTAATCTATTGGTAAACAGCTATTTGCCTATTTACGATGGCATGTCCTATTTTGAACACCTAAAAGGCTGCAGATCAAACGCCTAGCGCAACGGCCGAAAAAAGTTCGTTCGCCCTACCCCCTAAAAACATCTGGAAATCAGCTTCAAACGGCAAATAAACAGGCAAAAACAGGCATAAAACGGGTATGAAGGCAAACAATAAGAGCAATTTTATTGCCTTCTGCGCTCGGGAAAACAATCTTTCGGACTTTCGGACTTACGCGGACTTTCGGACTTCCCCACGAAAAACTATCTTTGCGCTGTTATGAGCAATTCCAAAGACGAACTTTTTAAAAATGTAATAGCGCATGCCAAGGAGTACGGTTTCGTATTTCCTTCAAGCGAAATATATGACGGCCTGAGTGCCGTATACGACTACGGCCAGAATGGCGCCGAGCTGAAAAATAATATCAAAGCCTATTGGTGGAAAGCCATGGTGCAGTTGAATGAAAATATTGTAGGCATTGATGCCGCTATTTTTATGCACCCTAAGGTATGGGAAGCCAGCGGTCACGTTGCCGGCTTTGCCGACCCGATGATCGATAACAAAGACTCCAAGAAACGCTACCGCGCCGACCAGTTGCTGGAAGATAAAATTGCAGCCTATGACGAAGAAGGCAAAACTGATGCTGCCGAAGAACTGCAGTTGCAGATGGACAACGCCTTAAAAGCTGAGGATCTGTCTCGCCTGAAGGAACTTATCGTAGAACATAACATCAAATGCCCGGTGAGCGGTACCGCCAACTGGACCGACGTGCGCCAGTTCAACCTGATGTTTAGTACCCAGATGGGTGCCCTGGCCGAAGATTCGGATGTTGTTTACCTGCGCCCGGAAACTGCGCAGGGCATATTTGTGAATTACCTGAATGTGCAGAAATCGGGTCGGATGAAGATCCCTTTTGGTATTGCCCAAATTGGTAAAGCTTTCCGAAATGAAGTGATCGCAAGGCAGTTCATTATCCGTATGCGCGAGTTTGAGCAAATGGAGATGCAATTCTTCGTTCGCCCCGGCTCACAGAAAGAATGGTTCGAGCATTGGAAACAAACCCGTTTGAAATGGCATCTGGCACTTGGAACCAACCCCGCTAAATACCGTTTCCACGAACACACCAAACTGGCACATTACGCCGATGCAGCCTTTGATATCGAATTTGAATTTCCATTTGGCTTTAAGGAAGTAGAGGGTATCCACAGTCGTACTGATTTTGACCTGAGTCAGCATCAAAAATATTCAGGCAAAAAATTGCAGTATTTCGATCCCGAGATCAACCAGAATTACGTGCCTTATGTAATCGAAACTTCTATCGGCCTGGATCGTATGTTCCTGTTAACGCTGATCAATGCTTATGAAGAACAGGACCTGTCCACACCTGAACGCGCTGATAGTCGCGTTGTATTAAGGCTTCATCCTGTGCTGGCGCCAGTAAAGGCCGCCATATTCCCGCTTACCAAAAAAGATGGTTTGCCTGAGCGTGCCCGCGAGATACTCGACCGTTTGAAACTGGATTACAATGTTTATTACGAAGAAAAAGACGCCATCGGCAAACGTTATCGCCGCCAGGATGCCATTGGTACACCATTTTGCATCACAGTTGACCATCAAACGCTTGAAGATAATACAGTTACCATCCGTTACCGCGATAGTATGCAGCAGGAACGGGTAAATGCTGACGACCTTGATAAGATCATCGGCGATCTGGTTAGTTGGAAAAATGTATTGTAGTATATTTAATTTGCTAATATTCAGCCCGTTTGCTAAAACAAACGGGCATTTTTATTTATTAATATGCCAGATATAACCTAAATCCCCTGATCTTACGTATAACGTCGAAGGTTTAAACAATTATTTCACTATGAACGTTTTATGTAACCGGTGAAGGATGATAACTGACGAAGATAATTACATACACGTTTGCTTAAAAAGATCAGCAACATTGAAGCGTTTTTTTACTTTCTCTCTTCTTCTGTTATTTAGCCTTGAGGGGCTGGCATCTGGGTACTTTCATGGTGGAGGGGCCTATAACTATGGTTTGGCTAGCTACAGGGTAGACAGTCTGAAAACATTATTAGGATCATCGCTAACCAGCAAAGATGCCCCAATAGACACGCTGACCATTAACAGGGTCAACAAACTTGCATCAGAATTTATCGACATCAATCCGGATAGTGCACTGTACTATGGTAAAATTGCTATTGCTAAATCAATAGTGATCAAATACAATAAAGGCATAGCGGACGGTTTGGTACAGTTGGGGAAAGTTTATAACTTAAAAGGACAATACGATAAAGCAGAGAAAAATTTTAACGGCGCAAAACTTTTGTTCATTAAGATCAAAGATGACGCGGGTTTGGCTGATTGTTTCATTCAAACAGGCCGTATGTACAACCGTATGTCGAAATTCAATTTGGCATTGGTCTACTTCAATCAATCATTGGAAATAAACAGGAGGATAAAGAACGACGCTGGTATTGCAGATAGCTACCACAATATTGGCATGGTTGCAGATAACGTAGGAAAATCTACATCAGCACTCGACAATTATTTCAAATCGCTTTCAATGGATATCAAACTCCATGATAACCTGGCTTCTGCAAGCAATTATAACAATATCGGGGTGGTAATGCAGGAGATGGAGATCTATCCCAAGTCAATGGACTACTTCCAAAAAGCGATCAAGATCTGGGAAAAGTCTAAAAATATTCAGGGTGTAAGTACAGCTTATGAAAACATTGGTGAGATAAAACTGATAGAGAAAAAGTATGACGAAGCGATAGTTTACCTCAAAAAGTCGCTTAAGCTGACCAAAGAACAGGATGATAAAGACGGATTAAGTTCGTTATATGCCGACTTTGGGCTTTGCTATGGTAATAAAAAGCAGTTCGATTCCGCCTTATACTATCTTGGACAATCAATTAAAATAGCTGACGATTATAAACTTGACTACAACAAAGCCAACACGTTAAATGACTATGCAACGGTTTATAATTTGCAGCATGACTACAAAAACGCTTATAATTATGCAATACGTGCCAAGCAAACGGCAGATAAGGTAGGTAGCCTGGGATTAAGAAGTATAGCGGCATTTCAATTAAGTTCGGCCCTTGCAGGTCTTCAACGTTACGCTGATGCGTACGAAATGCGCAAGCAATATGACGACCTTAAGGACAGCCTTAAAAGCGATGAAAATGTTCAAAAACTTACATCATTAGATCTTGCATCAAGCTACGAAGAAAAACAGCGCCGCTTAGCTGAAGAACACCAGCGAAAGGACGAACAATACCAGGAGAAAATACAACGCCAGGGCTTATTGAGTATCATATTCTTTATCGTGATCCTGGGCATGATCGCTGTGTTGATCGTTTACTACAAGGCAAAACGCAAGCAGCAGCGTATCAATATTATCCTGGAAGAAAAAAACCACGAGGTATTGCATCAGAAAGCTAATTTGAATGCACAGGCAGATAAGTTAAATGAATCAAATAACCTGAAGGACCGACTTATATCAGTACTGGCCCACGACCTGCGTGCACCGCTGAGTACATTACGCGGCCTCTTTGGTCTATTGGAAGACGAAAGTATTACGCATGAGCAGTTTTTAAGCATGATTCCGCAAGCCCTAAAAAAGCTGGAATATACATCCGACTTTCTGGATACGCTGCTTTTCTGGATCAATAGTCAGATGGAAAACTTTACCAGCTCGACAAAAAGCTTTACTATCAAAGAAATAGCCGCTTTCGAGGTGCAAAATTATCAGGAACAGGCTGCCGAAAAAGGCATCAGGTTGCTGGATAATGTTCCCGAAACTATTGCGGTTACGGCCGACCCTAACTCCATACGTATTGTTATACGCAACCTGATCACCAACGCCATCAAGTTCTCGAAAAAAGGTGATGTCATAGACGTGACGGCAACTTTCCAGGACGAGAGTTTCATCCTGTTGTCAGTAAAAGACACTGGCCTGGGTATGTCTGAAAAACAACTGAACAAGTTATTTAAAAGCAAAGTCGACAGCGGTACAGGCACTAACAATGAATCGGGTACCGGCATGGGGCTACTGTTTTGTAAAGACCTGATCGAGAAATGTAATGGTAAGATATGGGTTGAAAGCACCCAGGGCTCAGGTACTGAATTCTTCTTTACGCTTCCAACCAGCACTGTAAAAGAGGAAGAAGTTGCCATGGCTTCCTGACACTTCTACCCCCTTCGTTCAGCTATCTGATAACTTTATTGTCCGGAACCAGCAGGCCCGGTGTTTAATCCATTGATATAATTTTGAGCCGTAACCTTTTGCGGATCGCCCTGATAAACCCAAACGGTGCTGCCGATATATTTTCTGAAAGCATCATTAACTTCGGTTAGCGTAAGTTTCTTTACATCATCGACCAAAGTAAGTGCTCTTCGCCAGTTATCAAACAGAACTTCGTTGGCTACCAGTGAGGCTGCCTGCGCCTGGTTTGTCTCCTGACGATAATAGAAGCCTGTAAGATAGGTGACCTTCATATTCTTAACTTCTTCGTCCGTAAATCCGGCGGTTTTCACGGTATCAACAAGTTTGTAAAACACATCAATGTATTTATCAGGCTGCGTTGTTGACACTGCAAACTTTGCCGATGATGTGCTGCCGCTTGCGAACCACGACTGCGGGGCATATGACAGGCCATTTTTAGTACGGATATATAAAAAATGCCTGTTGCCAAAAATCCTCATCGCAATATTGAATGCGTTGTAATCGGGCATACCAGGCGTAGGGCCGCTGGTGACACCTTCGACATAATTTGTGGCCAGGTCGCGCTTCTCTGCCGCAAATGAATTTTTGTAGGCCCGGAAAAAGTCCTTCTTTAAATGAAAAGGAGCCCCTGGTTTGATAGCGGCCAACAGCTGGCTTACTTTCTGCTCAATAACAGTTCTATCAAGATCGGCAACAATAACAATCGTTAACCTTGACCTGGTTAAAACAGAATGATAGTACGCCTTTGTTTCTTCGGCGCTGAGCTTTTGTATCACATCAGCAGTACCGTAGGGGTCTTTCGCATAATCACGGCCCGCAAACGCCACTTTATCTGCATATTTATCAATGGCAGCATCCGGCTGGCTGTCCTGCTCTTTCAGGGTATTAACGGCATCCTGCCTTATGCGAAGAAACTCTTTTTCGTCAAATTTAGGGATCGTGATCGCCTCAGCATATAAGGGCCAAACGGCATCAAAATCCATCTTGATGCAATTCATCCTGATAACTGAATAGTCTTTCACACACAAACCATAGACTGCTGCATTAACCCTATCAAGCGCATTCTTAAAGCTGTTTTTATCATGCCTCAAGGTACCACATTCGGTCAGCGCATTCAATGCAAGCGATTCGATGCCGGCTTTTTCAGGTCCGAAATTCTGTACGCCACCTTTTATTACGGTTTGAATCTCTACAATATCATTACCGCTTGGTTGCACGATAACTTTCACACCGTCAACAATCATTTCATAGCTCTTATTCGTTTGCGCATATGATTTCTGCAGACCAATAATTGCCAGTGCGGCAACTAACACTAACGTTTTCTTGTACATCATGTTCATCTCAGTTTATTTGGCTATAAAAAATGCGTTCGCGTTAACTTGTTTATTTAGTGCGGGATCTATGATAAGTCCGGCAACCATGGGTTTACCTGCTATATACTTTTTCAGATAACGTGCAATATCTTCCCGTGTAACTTTCTGATAATTTGACTCCTGGTCTGTGTAGAAATTGAGCGAGGTACTGCACCAGTCGTAACTAATCTGGCCCGGAAGCGTAGATGGCTTTTCCTTGGCCTGAATCGCAGTCCGCAATAAAATGGCCCGTGCATCTGCCAGCTGCTCATCAGTAAAATAGTCGGCATCAGCAAAATGACTGATCTGGTTCATCAGTTCGGTATAGCAGTCTTTCAGCTTATTAGGGTTAGGATTTACATAAACACTTATCGGACCAACATATTTACTTGTTGTATAATCCACCGAAACATTGGTTGCCAAACCCTTATCAACCAAAGCCTGTTGTAATTTACTGGAATTAAGTCCAACGATAGTAGAAAACACATCAGCCGCCAATAACGAGGCTGAATCAGTAAGGAATGATGGACCTTGCCAGGAGATCATAATATTTGGCGTTTGCGCAATAGTTGTCTCCTTCACAAAAAAATCACTCTTTTCCAGTGGTTTGAACGGAGGGATCGGATATTTCTGAATGGGATCAAAGCCGCTACTGGCCCAATCGCCAAAAATATTCTCGGCCAGGGCAAAGGCATCTTCGTGCTTGATATCACCGCAGATAGTTAGCAAACTATTATTCGGGAAATAGTACTTGTTTTTGATCACCATCATCTTTTCGGGTGTTGCCGAATTGATAACTTCATGGATGCCGATGGGATTTTTACGGGTGATAAGATCGCCCCATAAGTGTTGCTGGACGTTATACCATAACTGAAATCCCGGATCACTCTCGGCTCGCTGAAACTCACCGTCAACTACCGGGCGTTCTTTTTTCATATCCTCCTCCCGATAGATCGGGAATCGAATAGCTGCATTCATAAACTTAAGGCCAGCACTCAGACTATCACGGTCGAACGTAAAATAATAATTAACCCTTTCTACATTGGTTGTACCATTCCAGATAGCACCCAGTTGCTGCGTACGTTTCAAAAACACCTCCTGGTTTGGATAGTCGCGGTTGGCCTTGAAGAACATATGTTCAAAAAGATGCGATAAGCCGCTGTATTCCGGGCCCTCGGTATACGCACCATTTTTTACAGCAATCTCAATCGTTGCAAGCGGGACCTTATGGTTTTCGATAACCAAAACCTCCAGCCCATTAGGAAGTTTTTTCCAAAAGTAGCCTGCGGGAAGGCGAAGTTGTGCATTAGCGGTTATTGCGAATAGACTGACCAATATTCCCGAAAGCGCTATCCTGACAAATTTCAATCGCATATATCTTGTTTGTTTTGATGAAATGATAAAGATAGTACTTCAGTCTAAAAAAGCAGATGAGCTCAAACCAAAAATTTAGTTTTTTAAATTTATTGCATAACGTTGATCGATCTGTGTCCAAAAAACGTTTCATAAATTCATTTACGACCCTAAAAGCTGGAGCTCCGGGTAATTGAAGGGTTCCAGCACTTCCTCCCTATCGGGATTTTCGCTTCTGCTCGTAATAAGTTTGCTGATTGTATAGGCTTCCATATAATCCGGAGATAATGGCTTAAGCTGATCTAAAATATCACTTTTTTCCTTTTGCAGGTCCAGCCATTTCCTTTCTTCACCAGGAATAAGTATAACCGGCATACGCTTTTTGGTATTGTGTATTTTTTCCATCAGCTGGTTTGCAGCTGTTGTTAAAATAGAATAAGTTTTAATGATCTCGCCTGTTTCAGTATCTGCCCAGTGGCTATATACCCCTGCAAAAGCAAAGGGTTGATGGCCCTTTAAAAAAATATAATGGGGGTATTTATTTTTACCGGCATGCATCCATTCAAAAAAACCGTCGGCAGGGATAAGACAGCGCTTTTTACCAATATAAGATTTAAAGGAAGGCTTTTCATAAACCGTTTCGCTTACCGCATTCAATGTTTGATTGCTTAGTTGTTTTGCGGTTATGTTGTCTTTAACCCAGTGTGGTATCAGCCCCCAGTGGTACATTTGAATTTCGTCAGGCTTATCGGCAGTAATAACAGGCATTGCGCTATGCGCGAACCCATCGCTGTGATAAACAGGACGATAGTCGGACAATGGGTCAAAATGTGCCGAAAAGTGGTTTTCCAGCTGGTTTTTTGGCGTTGTTATCGTGTAGTGATAGCACATGGTCAGATAAAGTAAATAATAATTTCTGAGGGGAAGAAAAATAGATACTTGTTTTCAAATTCTTTAGCTTCAGGCAGGCAAACGATTTTCCTGAATTAAAAACCTGTTGATCAAAATGTTGTTAAAGAAGACAGGAGTAGATCACCTTCGGGTTGACTTATTCAAAACAACTTCATTACCCTATTCTTATTCATCAGAAAAACTCCCGGTACACTCGGACAATTCGGTTAATTAAAAAGAATTCTGAGACAAATATCTTCCGATAAGCCGTAAATTAGCAGGAATTAAGCGCTGTAGCTTTGAACAAAAATATAATGGAGGTTTTCAGACCGAAAATATTTGATACCCTTAGAAACTATAATAAGGCACAATTTTATAAAGATGCCATCGCTGGTATCATTGTAGGGATTGTAGCATTACCGCTTGCCATAGCATTTGCGATAGCCTCAGGGGTATCACCCGAAAAAGGAATATTTACTGCTATCATTGCCGGCTTCCTGATTTCAGCTTTAGGTGGTAGCCGGGTACAAATTGGAGGCCCAACCGGGGCTTTTATAGTTATAGTTTATGGTATAGTTCAGCAGTTTGGTATCAGTGGATTGATCATAGCGACATTCATTGCCGGTATTTTACTTATCGTTATGGGCCTCACCCGCCTTGGTAATGTCATTAAATTTATCCCCTATCCGCTTATTGTTGGCTTCACTACCGGTATCGCAGCTATCATATTTTCCTCCCAGGTGAAAGACTTTCTGGGCCTAAAAATGGGTAGTGTGCCTGCCGACTTTATCAGCAAATGGGAAGCTTATACAATCAACCTGGCATCTATAAACCTATATGCTACCGCAACGGCGGTTTTTACAGTTGGCATCATCTTAATTTGGCCCAGGATAACCCGTAAAATTCCCGGTTCAATTGTTGCCATATTGGTTACTACTTTGGCTGTGTACCTTTTTCACCTGCCGGTAGAAACTATTGGTAGCAGATTTGGTGCTATTTCGTCCAATATCCCCGCACCGGTTATCCCACACGTTACTTTTGCGGTATTACAACAACTCATTCGCCCCGCTTTTACTATCGCAATGTTGGGCAGTATTGAATCGCTTTTATCGGCAGTAGTTGCTGATGGCATGACGGGTGGCAATCACCGCTCCAATACCGAGCTGATCGCTCAGGGCATTGCTAATATTTGTTCCTCTCTGTTTGGAGGTATTCCGGCCACAGGGGCTATTGCGCGTACAGCAACCAATATCAAAAATGGCGGCCGGACCCCGGTAGCTGGCATCATTCATGCAATTACTTTACTCATTATCATGCTCTTCGTAGGAAAATTGGCCGCCTTGATCCCCATGGCTACCCTGGGAGGCATTTTGGTGATCGTAGCCTGGAACATGAGCGAGATGGAAAGTTTCATATTCGTACTAAGGGGTTCAAAAAGCGATGCGACAGTATTGCTGGCCACCTTCCTGCTTACCGTCTTTGTTGATCTGACCGTTGCTATCGAGATCGGAATGATACTGGCTGCTTTCCTCTTCATGCGTAAAATGATGCAAAGCAGCTCGGTACACCATTTGGAAGGCCGAACGGACGATGAACCAAGGCTGGGGTTACCTGAGGGAATTGATGTATTTGAAATCCATGGTCCTTTATTTTTTGGTGCTGCCTACAAATTCAGAGATACGATGCGGTTGATCGAAAATCCAGCTCGGGTACTGATCATCCGAATGGAAAATGTTCCGGTGATAGATGCCACAGGTATTCGGGTTCTGGGTGCTGTTCAGGATGACATGGTTAAAAGAGGGACCAAATTGATTCTTTCTGAGATCAGCAGCGACCAGGTGACTGACGAACTGCAAAAAGCAAGGTTGTTGTTCCGTATCGGAAAAGGCAATGTTGTTACAACGTACGAAGATGCAATACGACGGGCGAAGGAAATACTAAGTCAATAGCTCCCAAGTAAAAAGACAACAAAAAAGCGCCATGGCAGTAACCAAAGCGCTTATGCTGTTTGTCGGTATTTATTAATTGTACTGTACGGTTAACGTGATAGGTACACTTAATGCTCTGGATACAATACAATTTGCTTTGGCTCCTTCAGCTATTTCTTTAAATTTTTCTGCAGAAACACCTTCAATAGGGCCACCTTTAAGTTCTAAATGTATTCCTGTAATGGTTAAGCTTGCAAAGTCAAGTTCCAAAACAGCTTCGGTATCCAGACTGGAAGGTACAAACCCTGCATCAGAAAGGGCATAACTTACCGCCATGGTAAAGCAGCCTGCATGCGCTGCCGCAATTAATTCTTCCGGATTAGTTCCTACACCGTCTTCAAAACGGGTTTTGAATGAATACTGCGTGTGATTTAATGCAGTAGTTTGTGTGGTAAGATCTCCCTGACCATCCTTGAATGTGCCATACCAATGGGCTTTTGCTGTACGTTTCATTGCTTTTCTTGTTTTAAAATGAGGTAGTAATTAATATCGCTTTTTTTAATGCCATTTTGCCCGTTCGTATTGTAAGGGCCATTTAATATCCACACCTAGCACATGTGCCGCGCGAAGTGGGAAATGGGGATCGCGCAAAAATTCGCGGGCCAATAAAACTGCGTCGGCTTCGCCGGTTCGAACAATTTCATCTGCCTGCTCTGGTGAAGTTATTAAACCAACTGCTCCGGTAAGGATTTCCACCTCCCGGCGTATTTTTTCCGCAAATTCAACCTGGTACCCCGGTTTTAAAGGAATTTTCGCCGAAGCCACATTACCACCGGTTGAACAATCGATAAAATCAACTCCTATACCCTTCAGCACTTTGGATAACTTAACCGACTCTTCGGCTGTCCATCCACCTTCTGTCCAGTCTGTTGCTGATATTCGCACAAATAATGGCTTATCAGCGGGCCAGGTCTCTTTTACAGCTTCAATAATTTCTAATAATATTCTGATCCTGTTTTCAAATCCACCGCCATATTCGTCGGAACGTTGATTACTTAATGGCGAATAGAACTCATGGATCAGGTAACCATGCGCCGCATGAATTTCAATAACATCAAAACCTGCCTTTAACGCCCTTGCGGCTGCATCTTTAAAATCGGCTTTAACTTTTTCAATACCTGCCTTGTCAATAGCTTCTGGCGATTCCTCATTTTCTAAAAAAGGCAAAGCACTTGGCCCGAGGGTTTTCCACCCTTCAACAGCATTTGACCGAATTTGGGCGCCGCCCTTCCATGGTAAATTATGGCTTGCTTTGCGACCTGCATGGGCCAGTTGAACTGCTGAAAGTGATCCCTGCTGATGAATGAAATCGTTGATCTGTTTTAGTTTTTCGATATGTTCATCCTTCCAGATACCCAGATCGCCGGGACTTATACGGCCCTCTGGCGATACTGCTGTGGCTTCAGTGATGATCAATGCGGCACCGCCAACTGCAAAGCCGCCAAGGTGCACCAGATGCCAATCGTTCGCAAAGCCGTCGATGCTCGAATATTCGCACATGGGTGAAACCATGATGCGATTTTTAAATTCGGTATTCTTTATTTTAAGTGGTGTAAAAAGATGAGCCATTGAAAATTTATTTTAGCAAATATTGTAGTTTAACAGCAAGGCTGCCTCACAGTTTTGTAAAATCAATAAGTATTGTAATTAATTAGCTATCGGGTATTTATGGACCAACATTTTTATTTTTACAAATCAATACATCAGAAATGAAAAACTATACCACGCTTCGTTTGCCCGACGGCGGTGAAATGACTGCCTTTACTGTTTTCCCAACAAATTTATCCGATAAATTTCCCGCCATCATGCTGTGGCAGGAAGCATTTGGGGTAAATGCCCATATGCGCAAAGTAGCTGAAAGATTTGCTGCTGAAGGTTACATCGTTATCTGCCCCGAACTATTTCACCGGTCAGCATCGGTTGGCTTTGAGGGTAGCTATACTAATTTCGATGAGGTTAGACCTCATATTTCATCGATGACGATCGATGGTCTTGAAGCAGATATCAGAGCCAGCTGGGAGTGGCTAAACAGTAAGCCGAATGTTGATGCTGAACGAATATTCTGCGTCGGCTACTGCATGGGCGGCCGGGTATCATTTATCACCAATAGTATTTTACCGGTTAGAGGATCCGTATCATATTACGGCGGAGGCATTGATAATTTAGTTGACCGATGCGTCAGCCTGCATGGCAAACAATTGTTTTTTTGGGGCGGATTGGATAAACATATCAAATCCGAAAATATTCATACAACACTAAAGGCGATGGAAGCCGCAGAAAAAGACTTTATCAATGTCAAAATTTCAGATGCCGACCATGGCTTCAATTGCGATGTAAGATCATCCTACAACAAAGCCGCATCTGAAGAAGCATGGGCTATGACTTTAGCTTTTCTGGCAAATAGCTAATTGATCTCTTTTTCCTTTTTCACCAATAACAGTTCGTCGTTTTCCAATGGCAGGTAGCCGTATTCATAGCAAAAATGATAGGTCTTGCCGTTTTGGGTATGATAAAGACTGGTAAAGTATTCAAAGTTAAATCCTTTGCCTGCCATTTTTTGCCGGGTAGTTTTGGTCTTCCCGCCAGGATTCAACTCTTCCATGATGCGCCGGTTCCGTCTAAGCACATTATTGATATTACGCACCAAATTTGAGCTGTTGCTATTCAGCTGGTTATTGTAATTGTTGCGGCATTGATCATCGCAAAATTTCTTGTCGGCTCGCCCGTGAAGCACCTCGCCGCAGTCGAGGCAGTATCTTTCATTGCTCATGAACGTAAAGTTAAAACATATTTTATCCATTTGCAAACGCTTACAAACGGAAACTGTCGACTATAAACGATTAATAACCGAATAATTTTTTCGCACCGCTGCAACTTTGTCTCACCGAAACGGAAAAGAAAATTAAAGATTAAAAGACCATGAACACATTAAGAAACAGCGTACGCCTGGTAGGAAACCTGGGTATGGATCCGGAAGTAAAGAGTTTTGACAACAACCGTAAGATGGCTAAAATGTCAATTGCAACAAACGAGACCTACAAAAACGAAAAGGGCGAAAAAATTACCGACACCCAGTGGCACAACCTGGTAATGTGGGGTACACAGGCAAAAATTGCAGAGGAAATACTAAAAAAGGGCGATGAAGTTGCTATTGAAGGAAAACTTACCAGTCGCTCTTATGTGGACAAAGACGGGAACAAAAAGTATTTTACCGAAGTTGTTGTGAACGAGTTCATCAAACTCGGCAGCAAAAATTAGTATCAAACCTAACCTTTATATAGCGCAGGGGCCGGTTTATTACCGGCCTCCTGCCAAATTTTAATATTAATTTTATTGATTTGTACTCAGAAGCAAAAGAAACGGCCCGGCCCTATAAACTGCTTTCTGATAAATTGGGAGGCGATACGACAACGGCAATGTTGAAATATATTGATCAGAAAGCAGAACCGGCCGTTGAAGCAAACATTAAATCAATGGCAACTAAAAATGATATTGCCTTAGAAAAGTATGACCTTACTAATTTAAAATTCGATATAGCCAGCCAGAAAGGTGAATTAAAAGCAGATACCCTCACATGGATGTTCATTTTTTGGATCGGGCAGGTTGGCGCCAGGCTATGGATATTGTTCTTCTTTTTAAAAAAGCTAATCTAACTGGTTAAAGTAATAGCCATTAGTGATCAATATTGATTGTCTTCTCCACAATTACGTGGATCACATCATCCAATTCTAAAGCCGTGGTTTCCAGGTGCTCAATTATATCTTTGTTTAAGGGGTTTGAAGCATTCTTTTTATCGAACAAATTAACCAATCCCATTATAGTAGCTACCGGTCGGCGGATATGATGTGAACTTATTGCAGCTATGTCCTGCAAGCGACGGGTTTGATCTAAAAGATGTTCTTCATTCCTTTTGTTTTCGATCAGCGTACGAATCAGGTTGACGGTACGTTCTATCATGCGCAGTTCGTCTTTGCCCGGCTCCCTGATCGTATCATAATAAATAGCAAAAGTCGCCAGAACTTTGGCGCTTCGCGCGCTGATCACCGGTGTAGACCAGCATGCCCTGAAACCATGGGGCAAAATAAGCTTTCTATAGTTGTCCCATAGGCGGCTATTGGCTATATCACTTACGATCACCTGTTCGCGGTGGTAGGCAGCAGTACCACAAGATCCTGCTTCCGGTCCGATAGGTGCGCCGTTTATTGCTTCACAATATTCAAGCGGCAACCTTGGTGCCGCAAGATGATAAACCCTTTCCTGTTCACTATCCAATTCCAATATGGAGCAATACATTTCGGGGAAGATCCTTTCAATACCCACCAGCAGTTCATGAGCCATGCGGGCAAGTGTATATTCAGGAATAAAGCTCAGCACCAACACTTTCTTTTCTAATTCAAGTATTAATTGCTCTATTTTGATATAGCTGATATC
>CAISPD010000269.1 GCA_903887275.1 uncultured Mucilaginibacter sp. | reverse complement strand
CTGCCCATCTTTACCCTGGAAGCCATTTTCTATCAGCCACCTTCTCACAAATTCTTTCGATAACTGCTTTTGAGGCTCCCCTTTTAACTGCCGTTCTTCATAGCCTTCTTTGTAAAAATAACGGGAAGAATCTGGAGTATGAATTTCATCTATTAAAAATATCTTTCCGTCAACTTTACCAAATTCATATTTGGTATCTACCAATATTAAACCCCTTTCGGCAGCAATCTCGGTTCCGCGCTGATATAAAGCTTTGGTATATTTTTCAAGTTGCGCATAATCTTCGGCCGAAACGATCCCCCTGGCCAATATTTGCTCGCGGGATATATCTTCATCATGCCCTACAGATGCTTTGGTTGTAGGGGTGATAATAGGTTCGGGCAATTGATCATTTTCCTTCAAACCTTCGGGCAAGATTTCGCCGCATAAAAGTCTTTTGCCTGCACTGTATTCACGTGCAGCATGTCCGGCCAAATAACCGCGTATGACCATTTCCACTTTAAATGGTTCGCAAATGCGACCAATAGTAACCGAAGGGTCGGGCACAGTAAGCACCCAGTTTGGTACAATATCAGCTGTAGCCTGTAAAAATTTAGCAGCTATCTGATTAAGTACTTGTCCTTTATAAGGTATAGCCTCGGGCAATACCACATCAAATGCCGAAATACGGTCAGTTACCACCATAGCCAGGTATTTATTGTCGATGGTATATACATCACGTACCTTGCCTTTGTAAAAAGCTGTCTGCTTTGGAAAATTAAAGTGTGTTTCTTTTATTGATGCCATTGTTTTTCTAGTTCATGGTTCATGGTTGATAGTTCATGCAAAAGACGCTATGAACTTTGATCTATGAACAATTGCCTACTGTATGTCCCCGTATGCTTCTAATATCCGCCTAACCAGTTTATGACGCACTACGTCTTCACCGGTAAGGTAGATGATCTCGATGCCTTTAATGTCGGTCAGGATGCGTAAAGCTGTATGTAAACCCGATTGTTGTTTTTTAGGTAGATCTATCTGGGTAACGTCGCCTGTAACGATAAACTTTGCAGTTGGTCCCATACGTGTGAGGAACATCTTAAGCTGCATATCGGTAGCGTTCTGGGCCTCGTCCAATATCACAAAACAATTGTCCAGCGTACGCCCTCGCATAAATGCCAGAGGTGCAATCTCAATAGTTCTGTTCTCCAGGTAAACCTTCAGCTTTTCAGCCGGTATCATATCATCCAGTGCGTCATACAGCGGACGCAGGTAAGGATCGATCTTTTCTTTCAGGTCGCCAGGTAAAAAGCCCAGATTCTCCCCTGCTTCAACCGCCGGACGAGTCAGGATGATCCGTTTGATCTCTTTATTCTTTAATGCCCGTACAGCCAACGCAACTGCAGTATAAGTTTTGCCTGTACCAGCAGGGCCAATAGCAAACAAAATATCGCTTCTTACAATACCATCAACCATTCGGCGCTGATTAGCCGTACGCGCCTTTACCAGGATACCATTGGGACCGAATACGATCACTTCGCCGGTGGTAGATTTATCAGACGGTGCGGGTTCAGCAGATGCGCTTAAAGAAACCTTCGATCCCAATATCCTTTCGATATCGGTAATATTCAGATTCTCAAATTTTTCGACATGCTTCAACAAGTGGTTGAATTTTTCGTCGAATACCGATAATTCATGGTCATCACCCAAAACTTTAAGCTCGTTACCACGGGCAACTAACTTTAACTTAGGGTATTGTTTTTTGATGATCTCGAAGTGGTCATTGTTTGGTCCCCACAACACAGCCGGGTTCACATTTTCGATAGATATTTTTAGCTCCGTCAAACTTAATAGATTTTTATGTTCGAGACTTTTTATGAATTAAAAATTGAATATTTGTAGCTTGTAACGCTTGCACAAGATTAGCAATAAATATTTGAATAATTAATGGCAATAATAACTTTAACTACTGATCTGGGCGACAAAGATATTTACCAGGCAGCCCTTAAAGGAAGTATCTTAAAATTATTGCCCGGCGCAAGCATCGTTGATATTACACACAACGTTTCGGCCTTTAATGTACAACAGGCGGCCTTTATCCTCAAAAATAGTTTTCATTATTTTCCTGACGGCACGGTACATCTGATAGGTATCGACACGGTGTTTAACAAGGAAACCAAATACCTGGCGGTCAATTATAAAAATCATTTTTTTGTAGGCTCTGATAACGGTATTTTTTCGTTAATGTTCAATGCCGATCCCGACGAGATGGTCGAGATCAATATCATGCAGGACCTTAAATTTTTGCATTTTCCGCTGGCTGATATCTTTGTGAAAACTGCCTGCCATTTGGCTGATGGAGGAAAGTTGCGGGACATTGGTCTACCGGTAAGTTCCATCGACAAAAAAATGAACCTGCAACCGGTTATCGAGAAAAATCTGATCAAAGGTGTAGTAATTTATATCGACTCGTTTCAGAATGTGATCACCAATATCACCAAGGAATTTTTCAACCAGGTGCAGCAGGGTCGGAATTTTACACTTTCCTTTAAACGCAACGAAACCATTAACCACCTGAGCTGGTATTATAACGAAGTTCCTGAGGGTGAAAAACTTTGTCTGTTTGGCATCAGCGATCACCTGGAGATCGCTATTAATAAAGGCAATGCCAGCGGATTGTTAGGTTTAAACCTGGGCGACACGGTGATCATTAATTTTGACTGAGTTCGTATCCCTCAGGTATTTGAATTGAAAAGTTCTCATACCAGCGTCAATTTTGATATTATAATACTTCAGAAGGTTAAAGGCTTTGTAATTTGGCCGGATTTTAGAATTGATTTATGGCAAGAGGCAGAAGTACTTTAAATAGTGGGAACCGGCAAAAAGAAGAATTACCTAAAGCCCAGATCAACCGCGAGACCTTAAAAAACATATCCAAACTCCTTAGCTACCTCAGACCCTACCGTGCTAAATTTTTTGGTGCGATGTTCTTTTTATTGCTTTCGAGTTTAGTGGGACTGGCCTTCCCCTCATTTATTGGTGGTTTGATTGATGCGGCGCAGGGTAAAGCAACAAGTAAATTTTTGCCAGCAAGCATACAGGGTATCGGTTTATTGGCGCTGTTGGTATTATTTGCTCAAGGCTTTGTATCTTTTTTCAGAATACTATGGTTTGTACAGGTTGCAGAACGATCATTAGCCGATATCCGGCGGGATACTTATTTTAAGCTGATCACACTCCCGATGAACTTCTTCTCCAATCGTCGCGTTGGTGAATTGAACAGTCGCATTTCAGCAGACCTTTCGCAGATACAAGACACTTTAACAACTACGCTGGCAGAAATGACCCGCCAATTGGTTTTACTCATTGGTGGCATAGCTTTCCTGGCTATCATTTCTATTAAACTTACCCTATCACTTTTGGTAGTATTGCCGGTGCTAATTGTGGTTGCGATTTTTTTCGGAAGATTTATCCGCAAAATCTCTCGTAAAGCGCAAGACAAATTAGCGGAGTCGAACACTATCGTTGAAGAAACATTACAGGGAATTGCCAATGTTAAAGCCTTCGTAAATGAATCTTTTGAAGCGGGGCGCTACAGTACAAATATCCGGGAAGTTGCCAATATAGCCATTACAGGTGCAAAATACCGGGGCTTATTTGCTTCATTCATCGTATTCGGACTATTTGGAGCCATTGTAGCAGTCGTAGCCTATGGATGTATACTGGTTAGCCATAACGAATTGAGTGTTGGAGAGCTATTCAAATTTGCTTTATATGCCGCTTTTGTTGGAAGCGCCATGGGCAGCTTTCCCGAAATGTACGCCAATGTACAGCGCGCTGTTGGTGCCAGCGAACGTGTGCTGGAAATTTTAGCCGAAGAAGGTGAAGACGTATCCATTAACGATACGGAGAACGAGATCAAACAAAAGATTACCGGCGAAATAGCATTTGAACACGTTAACTTCCATTACCCTTCCCGAACCGAGATTGAAGTTTTGAAAGATGTTTCCTTTGAAGCTGGCAGAGGTCAACGTATAGCGCTGGTAGGTCCGAGCGGTTCGGGAAAATCAACTACTGCTGCGCTGATCTTGCAATTCTACCATCCGCAAAGCGGTATAATTTTATTTGATGGAAAACCGGCAAGCAATTTTTCGCTTACAGATATCCGTAATCAGGTAGCTATTGTGCCCCAGGATGTCTTACTTTTTGGCGGAACGATACGTGAGAATATCGCCTATGGTAAATTGAAGGCCAGTGAGGATGAAGTATTAAGAGCGGCGGAACGTGCCAATGCCCATGAGTTCATCAAATCATTCCCTGAAGGTTACGATACCATTGTTGGCGAACGCGGTGTAAAACTTTCTGGCGGGCAAAGACAGCGTATAGCAATAGCCCGGGCATTATTAAAAAACCCGTCTATATTGATTTTGGATGAGGCAACCTCCTCCCTCGACTCAGAATCGGAGCGTTTGGTACAAGAGGCACTGGAGGAATTGATGAAGAACCGAACTTCCATTATCATTGCACATCGTTTATCTACCATACGTGATGCCGACAAGATCATCGTGCTGGAAAAAGGCAAAGTAATTGAAAGTGGCACACACGACGAACTGGTCAGCAATGAAAAAGGACTGTACAGGTATTTGAGCCAGTTGCAGTTTGAAGTATAGCTGCTCTGATTCATAGTCCATGGTCGATAGTCCATGGATATTTTATGATGAATACAATGGTAATTCGTTCAAAAGGAATTACCCATAAAACTATTATCATTAATTTAAAACTATGGACCATGGACTATCGACCATGGACTAAAGTCTATCGACTAAAATAAAGAATGAAACTAACCATACACGGCGCGGCGCGCCAGGTGACCGGAAGCATGCACTTGCTGGAAGTGGGCACTTATAAAATACTGATCGATTGCGGGCTGGATTACGAGAAGGATCGGAATATGATCGATAACGAGAATTTCCCTTTCAATCCTGCTGAGATTGATGTTGTTGTTTTGACTCATGCCCATATCGACCATTCGGGCAATTTACCCACATTAGTTCGCCTTGGCTTTGCCGGGCAAATATTATGTACGCCCGCTACGGCTGACCTGACCGAGTTGCTGTTGTTTGACTCTGTTAGTATTTTTCTGAACAAAACCGCTAAAAAGAATAAACACAACCGAAAAAAACATCACCATAGTTCACAGCAGCAACCGTTATACCTGCAAAAACATGTGATGGATACCATGGAACGCTTTGTAACGATAGGTTTTAACAGGCCTTTTCGCATCAATGGTGATATTCAACTAGCGTTTGTGCCAGTAGGTCATTTGCTGGGTGCGGCAGCCGCAATATTTAAAGTAAATGATAACGGCGAGGAAAAGACTATAGGCTTTACCGGAGATATCGGGCGCTACAACTACCCGGTATTGAACAACCCCGAGCCATTGCCTCCGTTGGATTACCTGGTCAGTGAGTCGACCTACGGTGGCCGCTACCATACCAAGGATAAAACGGTTGAACAGGCGCTGGTAGAAACCATAGAGAAAGCCTGCATCAAAGAACAAGGCCGACTGATCATACCCGCATTTAGTATCGGACGTACGCAATCATTGGTTTATTCTTTAAATAAAATATTTACCAGTGGTTTGCTTCCACCGGTCAGGGTATTTGTAGATAGCCCGATGGCAGTTGCCGCCACCGAGATATTCCGAAAGCACCATAACCTGGTAAATTCTGATGCGCGCCATTTTTACCAAAGTCAGGGTGATGAGTTTGAATTTGACAACCTGGTTTATACCCAAAACCTGAAGGACAGCAAGCAGGTATCCAATTATTTTGAGCCTTGCATCATCATATCCTCGGCCGGTATGCTGGAAGGTGGACGTATACAAGATCACCTGTATGAAAACATACAGAATTATTATTGTACTATTCTGTTCATAGGCTATTGTGCCAAAGGCACGCTGGGCTTTCGCCTGCTGCGTGGCGACCCCATCGTACGCATTAAAGACCGTGAACTGGCAGTCTATGCCACCATCAAAAAAACCGACGTCCTCAGCGCCCACGGCGATCATGAAGACTTGATGAATATAGCCCGCGCCCAGGATAAATCCAGGCTAAAGAACATCTTCCTGGTGCATGGCGAGGAAGATAGTATGGAGGCTTTGGCAACGGACATGGAGGCAGAGGGTTTTGTAGTAACAATTCCGGAGAAAGGATTGGGTTATGACATATAAAATAATTGTCATTGCGAGAAATGAAATGACGTGGCAATCGCAAGGCATGCATTTAGGCCAGGCCTGCAGCTGAGCTTTACGTATACGAACAATCCCGGTACCGTCCTCCTTGCGATTGCTTTGTCGCTGCCAGTCCCTCAGCCCTACACAGCTCCTCGCAATGACAAAATTAGTTGTCATTGCGAGGAATGAAATGAGATGGCAATCGCAAGGCATGCATTTGGGGCCAGGCTTGCAGCTGAGCTTTACGTATACGAACAATACCGGTACAGTCCTCCTTGCGATTACTTTGT
>CAISPD010000268.1 GCA_903887275.1 uncultured Mucilaginibacter sp. | reverse complement strand
TCAATTCAGCTGCAACTAATTTTATCGCTTTATCAGCGTTAACATTATTTGCCAATGGCTTGCTGCCAGGTAAAGTGGTTCCGGCAATTGCATTATACAGGTTGATTAGTGCGGGACCTTCTTCCGACGGTTTGATAAGTACACGGCTATCGGCATTAGATCCAGTAAGGCTTAAACCTGTTTCGAACTGGATATGACGCGACATTTTTTTGTTTGCCAGCGATTTGCTGTTACGGTTCTGCACCCATTGGGTACTGAACTCGCCTGGTGATATCCAGGTACCCAGAAAATCGGCGCCAAAGCTTACAATTACGTCAGCTTTTTCGAAATGGTAATGAGGGATAACCGCTTTACCAAAACTATTCTGATTTGCCTGTATGATACCGGTATAAGATACCGCATCATAAGTAATATGCTTAGCCGTAGGATATTGCGCTATAAAGTCGGCGATAACAGCCAAAGTAGAAGGACTATTGATTGACGATGTAACCAGCCTGATCTTTTTATTTGCGGTTTTGATCACAGCCAGCTCGCGCTTTACAAAAGCATCAATTTCCGGCCAGCTTGAATCGGTTCCGTCTAACAAAGGATTGTTAAAACGATTGTAATCATACAGATCAAGAACCGAAGCCTGAGCTTGTGCACTCAACCCGCCTTTTGACAACAAATCGTTAGGGTTACCTTCTATTTTAATAGGCCTGCCTTCACGGGTTTTTACCAGAATAGCATGACCATCGTAGGTAGAAACATAATAGTTGGCCACACCCGGAGTAATTTCTTCCGGCTTGATCAGGTAAGGGATAGATTTGTGCACGGGCACCTTTTGACAGGCAGCCAGCGTAACCGCACCAACACCAAAGCCTAAAGCTTTCAGGAAATCGCGACGCGGGGTTTTACCTGCAAGGCCTCCACCGGTCAATACATCCTCGATCGGGATCGGCTCGGCAAACTCGTGTTTATTCTTTTCAACAAATTCCGGTTCGTTGTTTAGTTCTTCTAAACCCTTCCAGTATTTCTTATTGCTGTCCATTTAAGCTATATAAACTGTAATGTTTCCTAATTATTTATTAATAGTGGCACTTGCCGCACTCTATACCGCCCATTTGAGCTTCAGTAACTTTTCCGCCTTTTCTCAATATTTCGTGCACTGCTTCCATTTTCTCGTAGTAAGCATTGCCTTTGTAATTGATCTCGGTACGTTTGTGACACTGAATACACCATTTCATGGTCAGTGGCGAATATTGGTACATTTCCTTCATCGTTTCAACCGGACCATGGCAGGTTTGGCATTTAATACCACCTACCGTAACGTGTTGTGAGTGGTTGAAATAAGCGAAGTCTGGAAGGTTATGGATACGCACCCATTGAACCGGGCGTGTTTGTGTACTATCGTATTTTTGAGTTTTAGGATCGAAACCTATAGCGGTATAGATCTTGGCGATCTCGGCCGATGGCTCGGTTGCATCTTTTCTCCTATCGATAACCTTATGGCAGTTCATACAAACATTCAATGAAGGAATAGAAGCATTCTTTGATTTATATGCACCAGAGTGGCAATACTGACATTTGATCTGCATAGCGCCTGCGTGCAGGTCGTGTGGATATTTGATCGGCTGAACCGGCTGATAGCCCTGATGTACATTGGTATTCCAAAGCGAAACCCAGGTCCAGCTACCACCTGCGATTGAAACACAGATCAAAACGAAAAACACAAACTTCTTATTCTTGGCTAGCTTCTTGACTGTCGCATATTTATCAACAGCAACAGTATCTGCTACTACAGGCTCAATGATCAGGTCTGGTTTAGAACTTACCAGTTTTTCTAAAGTTTTAACAACCTTATTCAATACCAGGATAACTACAAATGCCAGGATGATAACGCCCAGCAAAGCGTAAACGATCATCAGGCTCGGGCCTTGTTCTGCAGCTGCTGCAGCGCCACCTTTCGGCTTATTGGCGTTGGCCTGCATATCTTTCCAGGTAGAACGAACGTAAGTAATGATATTGCCGGCGTCAGCATCAGAAAGATCTGCAAACACAGTCATGCCTGACTGGTTATACTGATTGTAAATCGCAACCGCCTTGGCATCCTTTGCAGCAATCAAAGCCTGATTGTTCTGGATCCATTTGATGAGCCATTTGTCATCAGTTTCTTTTGTCAGCTGATCACCCAATGCAGGGCCTATTACCTGTTTGTCAATTGCGTGACAAGCTGTACATTTTGCTTTGAAGATAGCTTCGCCTTTGGCAGCATCGGTTTGCGCTTGCACAGAAACGCTCCAGATAGCCAGCCCGACTACCAGCAAAAATGCTCGGTAAAAATGTTTAAAAGTCAATGAGATGCTACTCATAAAGTGTATTTATGCTTAATGAATTTTCGTTTTATACTCTTGAAGCCAATTACAGGCACATGAATTGCTTCGGGTTTTTCAGCCACAAAAGTAAAATTTATTACAGTATCGCTGACAAATAAATGACTGCAATCTATAATTTATAATTGTTCTAAATAATGAAAAAAGAGCCCCTAATTGATTCAAAAACGGACTTTTTATATAAAATACGGAAATTTAGGCTGGTTTTTACCAATTGATCTGATCTAAAATAGACTTAATCTTTCTAAAAATAAAGTTATTGTTTTAAAATCCAGGCAAAAATCAATGGCGCTACAATAGTGGCGTCAGATTCAACTATAAACTTCGGTGTATGTATGTCAAGCTTACCCCAGGTGATCTTTTCGTTAGGCACTGCACCCGAGTACGAACCATAAGAAGTAGTAGAGTCTGATATTTGGCAGAAGTAGCTCCAGAACGGAATATTTTCCATTTCCATATCCTGGTAAAGCATTGGCACCACGCAAATCGGAAAATCACCCGCAATACCACCGCCTATCTGGAAAAAGCCTATTCCTTTGCCTTCTGAGTTTTTCACGTACCAATCAGCCAGCCATGCCATATATTCAATACCGCTTTTCATAGCCGAAGCCCTGATCTGACCTTTGATCACATAAGAGGCAAAAATATTTCCCATCGTAGAATCTTCCCATCCCGGTACGACAATTGGCAGGTTCTTTTCAGCAGCAGCAAGCATCCATGAGTTTTTTGGATCGATCTCGTAATATTCCTCCAATTCGCCACTCAGCAATATCTTGTACATATACTCATGCGGGAAATAGCGCTCACCTTTATCGTCAGCATCTTTCCAAATTTTGTGAATATGCTTTTGTAGTCTTCTGAAAGCTTCTTCTTCAGGAATACAAGTATCCGTTACCCGGTTGTAATGGTTCTCAAGCAAGGCCCATTCATCCTGCGGACTAAGGTCGCGGTAGTGAGGCACACGTTTATAATGTGAATGTGCAACCAGGTTCATAATATCCTCTTCGAGGTTGGCTCCCGTACAGGAAATAATTGCGATCTTATCCTGGCGGATCATTTCGGCCAGCGATATACCCAATTCGGCTGTGCTCATTGCACCCGCTAGTGTAACCATCATTTTGCCACCCTCGGCCAGATGTGTTTCATAACCTTTAGCTGCATCCATTAATGCGGCTGCATTAAAATGCAGGTAGTTTTTTTCAATAAATTGCGAAATAGGTCCCCTTGTGTTGCTCATTTTTTCGTCGATCTGGAATTTGCGGCAAAATTAGCTTTTTTGTTCGATGTTAATGGCTGAATTGTCAACTAGTCATTTGTGATTTGTTAATCTGTTGTTTGTGAGCTGTAAACTAATTATCGGTTAACTAATCACAAGTTAACCAATCACCGATTAACCATTCATAAGTTAACTAACAACAAACGCTTATCTTAGCGAACACTTTCCTCATGAAAAGGCTTTTCGCGATCATACTTTTATCATTAATGATAATTCAGGCAAATGCGCAGCGTACCGGGCTTGCCAGGTTTATCAAACACATGTATTTTGATAAAGATAGTACCCGCAAAAGCAGTTTTGTAGTATTACCAATCCTGACCTCGGCACCTGAAACCGGACTTGAAATAGGTGGTGCCGGCCTGTATTCTTTCTATGCTGATACGATCAAATCTAACCAGACAAGGGTTTCGAGCATCTACCCCTATATATCAATAACCACCCGGGGCCAAAGCCACTTCAGCGTAAGTACCAATTACTGGAGCCCGAAAAACAAGTATAACCTTACTGCTGCCATCAGTTATATCAATTACCCTTTTAACTTTTATGGCATTGGTAACAATACATTAAAAGCAAATGCCGATCCGGTGGATGAAAAACGGTTCAAACTAAACCTGAGTGGGCAAAAACTTATCGCCAAAAACCTGTATGCGGGCGCAGTAGCCGGTATCTTCAACTATGCCTATTATAGCAATACCTCAAGTGGCATTTTTGCAACCGACCCTAAATTGGAAGACCGGAATGGCGGGACCGGTATTTATATCGGACCGGCACTAAACTATGATAGCCGGGATAACAATACCTACACTACCAAAGGCTTTATTATAACTGCCTATTATAATATTATGCACGGCATTTTGGCAAGCAACGGTTATACCGGTGGGTTTTTCAATTTTGAATACTCGCAATTCATTTCCCTCGGTAAAAAGTTGGTATTAGGATTGGATATACAGGAACAAAGTATGACCGGTACCCGATCGCCTTTTTACATGCTTCCCGCATTGGGGAGTGACGAGATGATGCGGGGATATTATAATGGCCGTTATCGCGACCGAAACTTTATTGCCGGGCAAACTGAACTGCGTTTTCGTCTGAACGATCGAATAGGCATAGTTGGCTTTTTAGGTACCGGAGAAGTTGCAGCGCATATGTTCTCTATAAGTTCGTTAAAACCTGATTATGGAGCAGGCATCCGCTATTTCTTTGATACTGAAAAAGGCTTAAGTATACGAGCCGACTACGGCATTGGCGAAAAACTGGCTGGTGAGTCGCGGCAAAGTGGGTTTTATATTGGATTAGGGCAGGCGTTTTAGCCCTTCACATTTTTAAATCGTGTCAATATCGTATTCTAAAATCTTCTTTGACCTGCCCTTTCCTGAAATACACCAGGCCGACCCAAAACATATCAATTGTTACGGTAACCTGTGGATGAGCTTTGATCGTCGCCCAGGCTTCCTTCATGCCGTCGCTCCAATAGATATCGTCAAATATCAGCAAGGTGCCGTCATGTACTTTCGGCAAACACCATTCAAAATAGCGTAAAGTGGCTTCTTTTTGATGATTGCCGTCAACAAAGACAAAATCAAGTCTTTCAAGTTTTTCAATCACAGCAGGTAGCTTATCATCAAAATTGCCAACAATCTGGCGAATACCGGTAGTTCCGGCTTTTAGAATAACTTCAGCAGCAATTTCGGCGGTTTCGGGACAGCCCTCCAACGTATAAAACTGTGCCTCCGGCGATGCGAATTTAAGGTACACTGATGTTGTACCCAAACAGGTCCCCAGCTCAATCATATAGGCAGGTTTCAGGTCGCTAACCAGTCGAAATAGCAACTGAGCGAGCCTGGCAGGCTTCAGCGTATTTTTTGCAATATCCCGTACCAGCTTTTTTTTGCTATTATTTAACAGAGATCCAGCACCAAGGTCGGTTACATTGATCACACGCTTGTCAGAAAGCAAGTCATTGCGAAGATTCTCTACCTTTTCATATACTTTTTTATTGTCAAAATCGTAAATTACTTCATCTAAAAGCCGATATACAAAAGGCGAATGGGTGCCATGCCTTGTTTTTGCCTGCAGACGATGCAGTATAAAATCTCTGGCGAAGCTTAAATTGAGCATGGCTGTAAAATTAGTTAAAGGTTTAGTATTTTAGCATTCGGATGATAGACCCTGTTGAGATCAACTCCTTGATTCGGTTATTGGATGACCCTGACAAGGAAATATTTGAACATATTCATAATAAACTGGCTTCCTATGGGCCTGCTGTGATCGAGTTTCTGGAATCAGCCTGGGAACAGGCATTTGACCCGATACAACAGGAACGGATTGCTGATCTGGTACATGAATTGCAATTCGGAGTAGTAAAAGATGAACTTAAACTCTGGTATCAGGGCGGTTCATTCGATTTATTACAGGGAGTACTCACCATCAATAAATACCAATATCCTGATCTTGACGAACAAAAGATCATCAATCAGATAGAAGCCATCAAACGCGATATCTGGCTGCAACTTATTTACGATGCTACTCCGGCAGAACAGATCAAACTGATCAATCATGTCTTTTACAATATCCATGGCTTTAGCGGCAATACAACTAATCACCAGGATCCGCAGAATAGCTACCTGAGTCAGGTACTTGATACCAAAAAGGGCAATCAGATCTCGTTAGCAATCATTTATTCCATCATTGCACAAAAACTGGATATTCCAGTCTTCGGGGTAAATCTGCCGCAACACTTTATCCTGGCCTACGTAGATGAGCAAATGGAAACTGAGTTTGAAGGCGGTATCCTCTTTTACATTAATGCCTTTAACCGGGGTTTGATCTTTGGCCGAAGGGATGTTGACATGTTCCTGAAAACACTAAAACTACGCGCCGAAAAACAGTTTTATGAGCCATGCGGAAACGCCGACATCATTCGCCGTATATTACGAAACCTGATCAGTGCCTATGAGAACTTAGGTTCTACCGAAAAAGTTGCTGAATTGAACGAATTGCTGGAAATACTTAATTAGTCCGAAAGTCCGCCTAAGTCGGGAAGTCCGAAAGCCAGAGAATATTTAGCTGAAGATGTTCTGAAATCAGTGATCAAAAGCCATTACCAGCCAGCCAGCTTGCGGCCAAATTGAACCAATGTTCGCTACTTTTTGGATTATTCAGGCCAAAACCGTGGCCACCGGCTTCAAAAATGTGTAATTCTGCCTTTACTTTGTTCTTCAGTAATCCTTCATAGAACAGTATCGAATTTTCAACGGGCACTACATCATCATCTGTAGCATGTACAAGAAAAGTTGGAGGTGTATCGGCGGTGATCTGCTTTTCGTTTGAATATAATTCTATAAGTTCAGCCGATGGCTTTGTGCCGATCAGGTTTTCGCGCGAACCTACATGTGCTTCGGGCCCGAAACTGATTACCGGGTAAACCAGTATGGCAAAGTCGGGACGCAGGCTGGTATTGTTAGGATTTTCTATCAAAGCTTTAGCGTAATGCGTATCTAATGTTGAAGCTAAATGTCCTCCGGCCGAAAATCCGATAATACCGATCTTATGCGGATTGATGCCCCATTCTGCCGCACGTTCCCTTACCAGTTGTATAGCCCGTTGCGCATCTTGCAGTGGACCGATGGTCTTGTTGACCATGATAGAATCACTGGGTAAGCGGTATTTCACTACGAAAGCCGTCACGCCAATTTTATTGAATTCCTGCGCTATTCCACGTCCCTCATGTCCAGACGCTAATCCTGCATAGCCACCACCAGGGAAAATGATGATCGCTGTTCCGTTAGCTTTCCCTTTATCCGGAAAATAGGGTGTAATGGTAGGTATACTAACTCCCGTGATCCAGTCTGTCTGGTCTACCCGTTCGATATAAGTTGATGGCGTCTTTTTTGAATTGGGCACCCCATTAGGGTACAAGGGAATTTGCTGTTGGGCAATAGAAACAGACGAGCTAAACATAGCCAGGGCCAAAAATAATCTAAAAATTTTCATGTCGGTTCAAATTGAGCAAGCTAAGCTTACAGCCTTAAAGTTAATTGATTACTTCGAACCACCAAACTCCATCAGGTAGGCTTTCAAAAAATCATCAAGTTCGCCATCAAGTACCGCCTGCGCATTCGAAGTTTCATGGTCGGTACGTAAGTCCTTCACCAATTTATAGGGATGTAACACATAATTCCTGATCTGTGAACCCCATTCAATTTTTTTCTTATTACCCTCAATCGCGTTACTGGTTTCCTGGCGTTTGCGCATTTCAATCTCGTATAACTGCGATTTCAGCAAACGAATAGCATTGTCCTTATTCTGCAACTGCGAGCGTGACTCCTGGTTTTTTATAATGATACCGGATGGTTTGTGGTACAAGCGCACCGCAGTTTCCACCTTATTCACATTTTGCCCGCCGGCACCGCCAGACCGGAAGGTCTCAAATTCAATATCGGCCGGATTAATATCTATCTCAATAGTATCGTCAACAAGCGGGTATACATAAACCGAAGCAAAAGAAGTATGCCGCTTAGCGTTAGAGTCAAATGGCGAGATACGCACCAAACGATGAACCCCATTTTCACCTTTCAGGTAACCGTATGCAAAATCGCCTTCAAACTGCAAGGTTACTGTTTTTACACCAGCTACATCACCTTCCTGGAAATCTTGTTCAGTAACTTTGTAACCATTCTTTTCGCCCCACATAATATACATACGCATCAGCATTCCGGCCCAGTCGCAACTTTCAGTTCCGCCTGCACCTGCAGTGACCTGTAAAACGGCATTCAGCTGATCTTCTTCAGTTGAAAGCATATTTTTAAATTCAAGTTCTTCAACCGCCTTCAGGGCAATATTAAACTGTTCCTTCATTTCGCTTTCAGAAGCATCCCCAGCCTGAAAAAAATCAAACATCACTCCGGCATCGTCTACTTTTGAAACGACCTGCTGGTAGGCATCTGTCCAGATTTTTTTGGTTTTGATCGAAGCCAATACCTTTTCGGCTTCTTTAGGTTGGTCCCAGAATGAGGGGCCGAGCGTTATTTCCTGCTCTTTGTTAAGGGCATCAAGTTTAGCATCGATGTCAAAGATGCCTCCTCAGGGAAACTGTTCTATCCCTCAAGTCTTGTACTTGTTCTTTAGTCATGTGGCAAATATAGTAAAATGCGGATGCCAAAGGGCTATACTCCAAAATTGCACTAAAAATTGAGATATCGAACAAAAGAAAAATAAAAACCTTGATCGCCCAAAACTTAATTAAACCAAAAGGGTCATGGATTTTACCATGACCCTTTAAAGGTTGCTTTTCGTAGTTAGTGTTACAATTTTTTTTTACCCCCTGGTCAGGTAGTTTACCAATCTAGTCAGATCAGCGCGGTTGCCATTGATCATAGATAAAAATGTACCCAAACCAAAGTCTTTGTTTTGTTCAATTTTCGATTGCCTGATCAATTCAATCATTACCGGCGGCATTAACGAGTTTGCAATGCGCACTGCAACTTCAGGCTCTATGCCATAATTATTATTTAGCTTTCCGGCAAACTTACTCACTACACTGCTTACCAAGGGATTTTGGTAGATTTCAGGATATTGAAAATACCTCACGAGGTCTTTTAATTTACCCGATTCCATCTGACCTTTTAAAACCTCAATAATAGAGCTAGTAGCTTCATTAATAATCGCTTCGCAATCGCGTTCCGGAATCTCCGGATTGTCAATAACTGCCTTTCCGGCGTTATTTCTTACTAGCATAAAAAGTTGCTCAAACATATACCCTACTCCCGTTTAGTATGTATTGACAAAATGATGACAAATAGCTTATTTTTTTATTAACACTACAAATATATTATTTATTATTTCGAATTTTAAAAACAATTGTCACCATATTTTAAATTTATCGCAATTTATTTGGTGTAAAAACAACACTAAGTCTGATTCGTTATAAATACACTAAGCTAAGCCCCAAAAACAGTAACATAAGCCATATTGAATGCACGTATGTTATACTTCTGTTAATTTGATGTGGGGCTTAAATTTTAATTCTATTTTTGCAAAAAACTTCAATTATGCTGCCAAACGTCAATTTTTCCGAAACTCAGGCATATAAATACCTGGCCGATCACTTTATTGATATCACTTCAAAAAGCTTAAAAGACCTATTTATTGCTGATAGTGAGCGCTTTAACAAGTTCTCGATAACTTTCAATGACATCTTGCTCGATTTTTCAAAAAACCGTATCGATGAACAGACCGTTGCTTTATTGATACAACTGGCAAAAGAATGTAGGGTAAAAGAGGCAACTGAGGCCATGTTTTCCGGCGAGAAGATCAATGTAACAGAGGGCCGCCCGGTACTGCATATTGCGCTTCGTAACCGCAGCAACAAGCCGATATATGTTGATGGAAAAGATGTAATGCCAGATGTTAACCGCGTATTGGGTCATATGAAATCTTTCAGTGAATCGGTGATCTCGGGCGAATGGAAGGGGTTCACTGGCAAAGCGATAACTGACGTAGTTAATATCGGCATTGGCGGTTCGGATCTTGGACCGGTAATGGTGACAGAGGCACTTAAGGCCTACAAGAACCATCTGAAAATGCACTTTGTTTCAAATGTAGATGGCACTCATATTGCTGAAACACTTAAAGAACTTAACCCGGAAACAACGCTTTTCCTGATAGCGTCTAAAACTTTTACTACCCAGGAAACCATGGCTAACGCACACAGCGCGCGTGCCTGGTTCATTGATGGCGGAGGTAATGATACAGATGTAGCAAAACATTTTGCGGCATTATCTACGAATAGCGAAGGCGTTGCTAAATTCGGTATTGATACCAAAAACATGTTCGAATTTTGGGACTGGGTTGGTGGCCGTTATTCATTATGGAGCGCTATTGGATTATCTATCGTTCTGAGTATAGGATATGACAATTTTATAGAATTATTAACCGGCGCCCACCAGGCAGATCAGCATTTTTTGAATAGCGACCTGGAGGAGAACATCCCTGCAATTTTAGGTTTATTGGGTATTTGGTACAATAACTTTTTTGAAGCGGAAACCGAAGCTATTTTACCTTACGACCAATACCTGCATCGCTTTGCTGCTTATTTCCAACAGGGCGATATGGAAAGCAACGGCAAACACGTTGACCGAAATGGCGATCGTGTTGATCACTCAACCGGCCCGATCATCTGGGGCGAACCCGGCACCAACGGGCAGCATGCCTTTTACCAATTGATACATCAGGGAACCAAGTTGATCCCTTGTGATTTTATTGCACCTGCGCAATCGCACAACCCGCTCGGCGAACATCACCAAATGCTGTTATCAAATTTCTTTGCCCAAACCGAAGCCTTGATGAACGGAAAAAGCCATGAAGAGGTTGTGGCCGAATTAAAAGCCTCGGGCAAATCGGATGCTGAAATTGAGAAACTTGCGCCTTTTAAAGAGTTCGACGGTAACCGTCCTACTAACTCTATTCTGGTTAAAAAGATAACTCCACGCACCCTTGGCTCCCTGATCGCATTTTATGAGCATAAAATATTTGTTCAGGGCATTATTTGGAACATATACAGTTTCGACCAATGGGGTGTTGAATTAGGCAAACAACTAGCCGGCAAGATACTGCCCGAATTGAGAAACGATGACGAAGTTAGCAGTCACGATTCCTCAACCAACGGCCTGATCAATTTGTATAAGGCATGGCGATAGTGTTGGGCTAAAGCCCATTTAACAAAATTTTTGATCCGTTGGCTAAAGCCAACGGCAATATAGTTGATGCCACAAATTAACCCGGCTGGAGGCCAGGGCGGCGTAGCAGCCATTCAAGGAATTTTGTTGTGAAAGCAAATTCTATAATTTCATTGGCATTAGCAGACTGAAATAATATTTCTGCCACAAATTTACCCGGCTGGAAGCAGTGACGTCATTGTAACGATGCGGGGAGTTTCATTGTGCAAGCTGATTTTATACCTTCATTGCCATCGGCTTTAGTCAACTCCAATAATATTTCTGCCACAAATCAACCGGCTGGAGGCAATGATTTCATTGCAACAATTCATGGAATTTTGTTATGAAAACATTTTTTTTATAATTTCATTACCGTTGGATTTAGCCAACGGAATAAGATTAAAATTTAATTGGGCTTTAGCCAAACCTTATCCGCCATGTCATTTGTAAAAATTTGGGTGCACTTAGTTTTTTCAACAAAGAACAGGGAGCCACTACTCAACAAAGAAATCAGGTATGACTTATTCGAGCATATCAAAAACAACTGTAAAGACAAAGACATTTACATTCAATCGGTTAATGGCCACATTGATCATATCCATTGCCTTATCTCATTGGGAAAAGATCAGACAATCTCTAAAATTGCTCAGCTAATCAAAGGAGAATCATCTTTTTGGATCAATAGGAATGACATTACACAAGGAAAATTTAGCTGGCAAGACGATTATTTTGCTGTATCTGTAAGTGAATCACAGGTAGACAAAGTCATCAATTATATAAAAAATCAGGAAACCCATCATGCCAAAAAAAGCTTTAACGATGAGGTCGCAGAGTTTATAACCAGGTACGGCTGGAAGCTGATAAAAAAACAGTAAAAACGAAAAAAATTACTTTTTCACAAATCTAACCTGGTATACATAAGGCCATTTTTTACCCGTTACAAAAAGGCGTTTACCCTTTTCGTCCCAGGCAATACCGTTTAGCACATTTTGAGTATTGTCAAAACCTGAGGGGCGGTCCTTCAGCGGCCAAAGGTCTTTCATATCCACGCGCTGTTCAACAGAGCCTGTTTTGGGGTTGATCACTAATATGGTGTCCTGGGTATAGACGTTAGCGTAAAGCTTTTTGTTAACGTATTCCAATTCGTTTACCATGTCTATTTGGCGCTTATCATCATACACATCAATAAAACCAATATTATGGTAGTCCTTCGTATCAAGGAACCATATCCTGTTGGAACTATCGTCGGTGTAAATTTTAGTACCATCATTACAAACACCCCATCCTTCGACACCCGTGTTATAGCTAAATGTTTTGAGTGTTTTGAACGTATTTTTGTCATAAACAAAGCCTGTCTTTTCCTTATAGGTCAGCTGCATGATCTTATCACCTAACATCGTAAAGCCTTCACCGAAATATTTTTTGTCAAGCTTAACTGATAGCAGCGCTTTTCCTGTCTGCAGATCCACTTTCATTAATTTCGAAGAACCATAGTTGCCGGTGCTCTCATATAAATACCCATCGTGATATTCAAGGCCTTCCGTATAAGAACTTGTATCATGAGGGAATTTGCGCTCTACAACATAAGTATATTGTTCGGGCGATTTTGCAGCAAGCAGTACAATATTGGTCGTAATTTCCTGACTTTTACCCTGGCTAAAGATTCTGGCTGTTACAACCCTTGGACCGAGCGATAGACTATCCGTTTTAAGAATAAGTGCGGTACTGTCTTTTTTAGTGGCAACCTTTGCCGAGTCGACGAGGAAAACGATAGAATCAGGCTTCAAATCGCCCGGATAACTAAGTTTCACTGTCACCGGATCGCCTGATTTATAATTAGCTCCAGCTTCGGGAGAAATAGTTATATCAACGTGATGTTCAGTTGTTTTGCAGGCAAGCCAGCCGAAATTTAATGCAAAGCCAAAAAAAACAAATATTATCTTCTTCATTGATCAAATAGGTGAAGGCCAAAAAGCGTCCTCGATATGTTTTATTTTATAGTTTGTGGTTGAAGTAAATAATACAGCTATAATATCAAACCGTACTTCACCCTGGTGATTCATCAGGTAAATATATTCATCGGCCGCTTCAAGCAACAATTTTTGTTTCCTCATATCCACAAAATCCTCCGGTTCGCCAAAACTATTGCTGGTTCGGGTTTTTACTTCTATAAATATGATTCGTCGGTCTTTATAAGCAATCAGGTCTACTTCGCATTTGCCATGGGTCCAGTTTTCGTCGAGTATTTCATAGCCCAGTTTCTCTAAAAATTCTTTAGCCAGAGTCTCACCCCTGCGCCCAAGCTCCAGGTGCCGCGCCATTTACTTGAGGATAACAGAACCTAAATAATCCGATATGCTCTTTTCAACTTTTTTCATATGCATGTATTGGGTCAGTAATACTTCCGTGGCTGCTTCGCCTTCAACTTTTTGTAATTCAACACGCAGACCGTCTAATATCTTACCCACTTTCTGCTTTTTAAGGTGAAATATTGCTCCTAAAATAGTGGCCTTCATATTTACCTGCTCGTCAGGTACCAAAATTTTATGCATCTCGTACCAATTATCACTTAACGTGTATTTGGTAGCAAGTAAAGTAACAGCAAGATCCACTATCTCTTTATCGGGAAAATGAATAAAAAATTGTTCATCTGGTAAATTGCCGTCTTCCACTTCTTTGGCATAGTGGGCGACAAATTTTTTACTGGCCTCATGTTCAAACTCAACATCGGCCAATTCAGCGATCATAAACGGACCAATATAGGTGTTAGCGATACCGTCCCAATCGATCATCTTATTCCCATACAACAATAGCAACCTAACAATCTCCCGTTCCTGACTAGAATCCTCCTTTTTTACCGGCAGTTCCTGAGGAAGTTCCTCGGGCGTAAGATAATCAGAGGGCTCAATGATACGGGTATTTTGCTGTGCTTCTTTCCGGGCTTTGGCCAGTCGCATTTTATTCAATTCGGAAAGCAAAGCGCGCTCATCGATCTCTAGCTGATGGCTGCATTCACGAATAAACACCGATGCCTTTATAGAATCCGGTATTTTGGCGATACTCTCAACAATCTCCCGTATCACTTCCGCACGCCGTATCGGGTCATTGCCGGCTTCTTTAAGAAGGATATCCGTTTTGTAAAGAATAAAATCCTTGCGGTTTTGGTCTATATGGGTTTTGAAGGCCTGGGTACCAACCAACCTGACATAGGAGTCAGGGTCATGACCATCCGGAAACAGCACCACTTTTACATTAAGTCCTTCCTCCAGGATCATATCAAGGCCCCGCAGGGAAGCTTTGATACCTGCCGCATCGCCATCATATAGTATTGTGACGTTTTTGGTAAAACGGCCGATCAATCTGATCTGCTCTACCGTTAATGAAGTGCCCGAAGAAGCCACTACATTCTCTATTCCCGCCTGGTGTACCGACAAAACGTCAGCATAACCTTCTACCAGGTAGCAATTATCCTCATCGCGTATCGCTTTTTTGGCGAAAAATAAGCCATATAAAATATTCGATTTATGGTAAATCTCCGATTCCGGTGAGTTGACGTATTTAGGGACGTTTTTGTCATTCTTAAGCGTTCGTCCGCCAAATGCTATTACCCGGCCAGTAAAACTATGTATCGGGAACATCACCCGTCCGCGGTAACGGTCGTATAAAGTCCCATTGTCTCGCTTAACACTCAAGCCCGTTTCTTCCAGAAATTGTTGCTGGTATCCTTCTTTCAGTGCTTTGCTTGTGAATGCCTCCCATTGATCGGGCGAATAACCTAATTCGAATTTTTTGATCGTTTCATTGCTGAACCCGCGTTCTTTGAAATAGCTCAGGCCAATAGCCTGACCCTCATCCGTCTCCAGTAAACTTTCATGAAAAAACTTTGCAGCATAACCGCTTACGATCATCAAACTTTCGCGATGATTTTCTTCCTCTTTGTTTTCAGTGGATTCAACGGTTTCCTCAACTTCGATACCATATTTTTTGGCCAGCCATTTGAGCGCTTCCGGATACGAAAATTTTTCAAGTTCCATCAGAAAGGTGACTGCCGAACCGCCTTTACCCGAAGAGAAATCCTTAAAAATTCCTTTGGCGGGAGACACCGTAAAGGATGGTGTACGCTCGTTGGCGAATGGTGAAAGGCCCACATAGTTGGCACCACGCTTTTTTAACTGTACAAACTCACCGATCACTTCCACAATATCTGTGGCTTCCATTATACGGTCGATGGTGAGTTTGGTGATCATACTATTTAGTCGTACCAACAAAAATAACTTTTTAGCCGGTCATCCACGCCCTGGCCTGCCAATATTTTTCTACGGGTTGTAGCTAAATTAAAAAATGGATGCTTCTAAAATCTGAAATGGATGTTTCGGGCGAAAAGGTACTTTTCAGGTTGATGCCGTCAGCTGCCGCTTTCTGAAAAAAGTGATTGCGATACCGCCTAAAACCACAACACTTCCAATAATTTCATTCAAATCAAGCTTTTCACCCAAAAACAACATCGCCCAAAAGCCTGCAATAACAGTTTGGCTTAACAATGCTATGGAAACTTTTGTTGCTTCCAGGTGGTTTATTGCATAGTTAATCGTGATCCAGCCGGTAAGCTGACAAATAAGACCAACCCCAACCAGGTATAGCCAAGTCGGCGTTGAAAAATGGAGCATATTATCCTGGCGGATGCCGCAGATGATCAACATAAAGATGCTAGCGCCAAGCATATTGTAAAACATGAAAGTTACCGTACTGATATTGCGCAGGATACCTTTGGTGATCATAATATATACCGCATAGAAAAAACTGGCTATAAGCGCGTAAACCAGTCCAATATTGAATTGTAAGCGAATTAAACTATTGAAGCCCACCAGCGTTACCATTCCAATTATAGCCACTGCAGTACCTATCCAGAAATTTCGGCCTGATTTTTTTCGAAGGATAATATAGCTAAGCAACCCAACCCAAACCGGTGCCAGGTTAGCAACTAAGGTTGATATAGTAGCACTGATTTTCATCAATGAAATATTCCAAATGGCTATGTCCGCTCCGAAAATAACACCTCCAAGGATCGCGATCAGCAGGTCTTTCTTTGCAATTTTTAATTTTTTACCGATGATACAATAGGGCGCCAACACCACCCAGGCTAAAAATATCCGGTAAAAGGCAGAGACTATCGGTGAAGCATCGCCCAACCTGACAAAAATTGGCGAGAAAGAAATACAGATGATGCCGACCAGGAGGCTCGCTTTGGGATTCATTGCTGGCAAAGGTAATTGTCTGAAGCAGAATTATAGGATTTTATGAATATTTCACCCTAATACAGCTTGAAATACTTTATAAATGCAACCCGTGCAGGATAGCTTTTGGACAGGCAGAATATGAAAAATTCTGGCTATTTTTGCGCCTCGAAATTCTATATTATATGAGCAAGCGGACTAAGATAAAAGCATTACTTGAAAGTGAACAAACCCATATTGAGGTTACAGTTAAAGGTTGGATACGTACGTTTCGCAACAACCAGTTTATTGCTTTGAACGATGGCTCGACCAATAATAATATTCAAATTGTTGTCGACTTTGAAAATACCGACCCTACCTTGTTGAAACGCCTGACCACCGGCGCAGCCATCAGTGTTGTTGGCGAATTGGTTGCTTCGCTGGGTAAAGGCCAGAAAGTTGAAGTTAAAGCGAGCCAAATAGAAATTTTAGGCGATAGCGATCCCGAAAAATACCCACTTCAACCTAAGAAACATAGCCTGGAGTTTTTGCGCGAGATAGCGCATCTACGCTTCCGCACCAATACTTTCGGCGCTATTTTCCGCGTGCGGAATACGCTTTCCTATGCTATTCATACATTTTTCCAGGATCGGGGATTTGTTTATTTACATACACCTATTATTACCGCATCTGATGCTGAAGGTGCTGGCGAAACTTTCCATGTGACCAATTTCGACCTGGTAAATCCACCAAAAACAGAAACCGGAGAGATCGATTTCAAACAGGATTTCTTTGGTCGCGCTACCAACCTGACAGTTTCTGGTCAGTTGGAAGGCGAACTGGGTGCCATGGCATTGAGTGATATCTATACTTTTGGCCCTACATTCCGTGCCGAAAACTCAAACACTACCCGACACTTAGCTGAGTTTTGGATGATAGAGCCCGAAATGGCTTTTTATGACCTGGTTGATAACATGGATCTGGCCGAAGCCCTTTTAAAATTCGTTATCAAAGAGGCACTGGCTAAAAATGCCGATGACCTGGAGTTCCTCAGTCAGCGTTTGGCCGAAGAAGAAAAACAAAAGCCGCAAAATGAACGCAGCGATCTTTCATTGATCGACAAACTGCAGTTTTGCCTCGATAATGATTTTCAACGCCTGACTTACACCGAGGCGATCGAGATACTAAAAGAATCGACCCCGAATAAAAAGAAAAAATTCCAGTACCCTATTGAAGGCTGGGGCACCGACCTGCAATCAGAGCACGAACGCTACCTGGTTGAAAAACATTTCAAGAAACCAGTTATCCTGACTGATTATCCGAAACAGATCAAAGCCTTTTACATGCGCCAGAACGACGATGAGCAAACCGTACGCGCCATGGACATTCTGTTCCCGGGCATCGGCGAGATCGTAGGCGGATCGCAGCGTGAGGAGCGCCTCGAAAAACTGGAGCAGCGCATGGACGAAATGGGTATCCCTAAAGAAGAATTGTGGTGGTACTTAGATACCCGCCGTTTCGGCGCTTGTCCGCATGCTGGATTTGGTTTAGGCTTTGAGCGTCTGGTGCTATTTGTTACCGGTATGGGTAATATCAGGGATGTGATACCCTTCCCAAGGTTTCCGAAGAACGCTGAATTTTGATCACGGATTTTTAGATGATTATTTTGATGACACAGATTACTTTTTGCTTAAGATGATGAAATCAGTGTAATCAAAATAATCCGTTCCAATCTGCGATTAACCAATGGCAAAAATAGAGCTGATCACCATTATAAATGCCCCTGTTGAGGTAGTCTTTGATTTGTCGCGTAGTATTGATCTGCACCTTGAATCCACCAAACAAACCGGCGAAAAGGCCATTGCAGGCAAAACCAGCGGTTTGATCGGCTTGGGAGAAACCGTGACCTGGCGAGCAAAGCATTTTGGTATCTGGCAAAACCTTACCTCAAAGATCACTGAATTCGACCGGCCTGAATTCTTTGCAGATGAAATGGTTTCTGGTGCTTTTAAAAGCTTCCGGCATGAACATTACTTTAAAATAGAGAATGGGCAAACGCTTATGAAAGATATTTTTTCTTTTGAATCTCCAGGGGGAATTTTTGGCAGACTATTCAATTGGCTGATTTTAAAGAGATATATGACCGACCTCCTCACTGAACGGAACCGCGTTTTAAAAGCACATGCTGAAAATCAATCATTATAAACTAACCTCCCGATCAAAATCTGTGAAATCAAAGAAATCACCTAAAAATCTGTGATCTAGTTCCCCAATTGCTTCAAAGCCAAATAAGCCATCAAACCTGTACTGATCTTGAACGCATCTTCTTCTACATCAAAAGTTGGTGTGTGGACAGATGAGGTAATGCCCCGGCTTTCGTTTCTTGTGCCAAGGCGATAAAAACAGGCATCAGCAACTTGCGAATAATAAGCAAAATCTTCGGCTGCCATCCAGATATCCAGATCGAGCACATTTTCTTTGCCCAGGTAATCTTCGGCATGGGCACGAGTAGCAGCGGTTAGCTTTTCTTCATTGATAAGGAATGGATAGCCTCGTACAATATTAAAGTCTACTGTACCGCCAAAGCCTTCCACAATACCTTCAGCAATTTTCTTCATTTTCTTATGTGCCTCTGCCCGCCAGTTTTCGTCCATCGTACGGAAAGTACCTTCAAGGTAAACTTCGTTCGGTATCACGTTGGTAGCGCCGTTGGCGATCACTTTACCGAAAGAAAGCACCGAAGGGCTTTTAGGGTCAGCCGAACGGCTTACAATGGTTTGCAATGCTGTGAGCATATAGGCGGTGATCATCACCGGATCGATATTCTGCTGAGGTTGTGCACCATGGCCACCTTTACCCCTAACGGTTACGTAAAGTTCGTCTGTAGATGCCATGTATTTTCCGGCTCTGAAGCCTACCTTACCGGCATCGATCAAAGGCATAACATGCTGGCCAAGTACTGCCTGTGGTTTTGGATTTTCTAAAACGCCTTCCTTGATCATCAAACTGGCACCGCCAGGCAATTTTTCTTCAGCAGGTTGAAAGATAAGCTTTACAGTACCGGCAAACTCATCTTTTAACTGAGTCAATATTTTGGCGGTGCCTAACAATGATGATGTATGTGCATCATGTCCGCAAGCGTGCATTACGCCGGCATTTTGCGATCTGTAAGAAACATCATTTGCCTCAAGGATAGGTAGCGCGTCCATATCAGCGCGCAGGGCTACTACCCTATCCGAAGGCTTTGCTCCCTTGATAAGGGCAACCAAACCGTTATCAGCCATACGTTCGTATTGCAAACCAAGTTCATCCAGCTTTTTAGCTACAAATGCCGAAGTTTCCACTTCGTTGAATGAGAGCTCCGGATAGGTATGTAAATAACGGCGGTTTGCAACCACTTCGTTGAAAATGTTTTGGGATAGCTCCTGTATCTTTTCTTTATTCATCTGCGCTGTCCGTTTTAGGCGGATTAATTTTTTCGGTGATAATAAAAGTTCCTGTGAACCATTTCTTCAGATCGGCCTGTAACTTTTCAGCATCTGCACGTGAGCGAAAGTCGCCGGCACGCACCTTAAAGTTAGGATCACTATAGATCACGTAACTGCGAATATCGGGAAATTGTTCCTGAAATTTAGCCTGGGCAGCATAGGCATCTTTACGGTTGGCCCCGGTATAAATCTGAACACGAAAACCGGGTACCTGATCTAATCCGGTAAGCCTATCCAATTCGGCCCGCCTTGAGATCAGGGTATCCACACGTGGGTCTTTGAAAACATCCACTTTACCTTTGTTTTGAGCTGAAAGGCTTAAAGTTTGGCTTATCAACATCATAAAAAAACAGCATCGGATAATATTGCCAAAAGCGATATGACCTGATGCTGTTGTCTTCATGTTTAAATCTGCATTAAATCGACCGGTGTCAAACTGATGTTATCGACCAGGCGTAACATCAATAATTTCCTTCGACCGACATTCCAACTAAACCTGCCCTACACCGTGGCAGTTTTTATATTTCTTTCCGCTTCCGCAAGGGCAGGGATCGTTTCTTCCTATTTTCTGCTCTACACGTACCGGGGCGGTTTTTTGTAATTCACGGGTATCATCTACCGGTATACCACCCTGCGTTGTTTCTGAAACCAATTCAGGTTTTGAAGTGCGCAATTTCCGCAGGTCGAGTTTCGGCTCCGGTCTTGCTTCCCTAACTTCTTCGGCCTGCTGAACCGGGATTCCCCCTCTGAACAGGAAGCTCACCACTTCCTTGTTCACATTAGCCAGCATTGAACGGAACAATTCAAAAGCTTCAAATTTATAAACCAATAAAGGGTCCTTTTGTTCGTAAACGGCGTTTTGAACCGATTGTTTTAATTCGTCCATTTCACGCAAATGCTCTTTCCATGCATCATCGATCAGGTATAAAACAACGTTCTTTTCAAAAGATTTAAATACTTCGGCACCTTTATTTTCAACCGCTTTTTTAAGTGGAACCGCTACCTGAATACCGTGAATGCCATCAGTAAAAGGCACAACGATATTTTCAACATATTCGCCCCGGGTATTAAACACATCTTTGATTACCGGGAAAGCCTGTTGAGCCACAGCCTCTGCCTTGCGTTTGTAAAACAAAGTAACTTCGTGAAATACCTTTTCGACCAAAGCATTCAGGTTTGTATCTGCAAACTCCTCCGCGCTGATAGCAGTATCAACAGAAAACACCCGGATGATCTCCAATTGGAACCCATCGTAATTATTTGCTTCTTTAAACTCTGTAACAACATCAGAAACCACATCAAATATGGTATTGTTGATGTCTACTTCAAGTCGTTCGCCAAACAGCGCATTTTTACGCTTGGCATAAACTACAGTACGTTGTGAATTCATCACATCATCGTACTCAAGCAAACGTTTACGGATCCCGAAGTTGTTTTCTTCAACTTTCTTCTGTGCACGTTCGATAGATTTGGTGATCATGGAGTGCTGAATCACTTCACCTTCCTCAATACCCATCCTAACCATCAGATTAGAAATACGCTCGGATCCGAACAGACGCATCAGGTTATCCTCTAACGACACGAAGAATTGTGTAGAACCAGGGTCGCCCTGGCGCCCTGCACGACCACGTAACTGACGGTCCACACGGCGCGACTCGTGTCTTTCAGTACCTACTATCGCCAAACCACCTGCATCTTTAACACCCGGGCCAAGTTTTATGTCGGTACCGCGACCAGCCATGTTGGTTGCGATGGTTACCGTGCCCGACTTACCGGCTTCGGCTACAATGTCTGCTTCCTTCTGGTGAAGTTTAGCATTTAACACATTATGTTTGATGCCGCGCAGCTTAAGCATACGGCTGAGTAATTCTGAAATATCAACCGACGTAGTACCTACAAGCACCGGACGTCCGGCTTGTGTTAACTTGGTGATTTCATCTGCAACGGCATTATATTTTTCGCGAACAGTACGGTAAACCAAGTCTTCCCGGTCATCACGTATAGCTTTGGTATTTGTTGGTATTTCTACCACATCCAATTTATAGATCTGCCAAAACTCACCAGCTTCTGTCACCGCTGTACCGGTCATACCACAAAGTTTATGGTACATCCTGAAATAGTTCTGCAGGGTAATTGTCGCAAAGGTTTGCGTTGCATCTTCAACCTTCACATTTTCCTTTGCCTCTATGGCCTGATGCAAACCATCCGAATAACGTCGTCCATCTAAAATACGACCGGTTTGTTCATCAACTATCTTTACTTTTCCTTCATCAATAATGTATTCTGTATCTTTTTCAAATAGCGTGTAAGCTTTCAGCAATTGATTTACAGAATGGATTCGTTCTGATTTGATCGAAAAATCCCGCATCAAAGCATCTTTCCTGGCAACTTTCTCTTCACTGCTTAAATTTGATTTTTCAATTTCAGCGATCTCGCTGCCTACATCAGGCATTACAAAGAAATGCGGATCCTCGCCCGAAGCGGTGATCAGCTCAATACCTTTTTCTGTCAGTTCAACCTGATTATTTTTCTCATCAATGATAAAATACAGTTCTGAATCAACCTTAGGCATTTCTTTACCCTGATCCTGCATGTAATAGTTTTCGGTTTTCAGGAGTACATTTTTATGACTTCCTTCGCTCAAAAACTTTATCAGCGCCTTGCTTTTAGGCAAACCACGGTGGGCGCGTAATAAGGCTAGGCCACCATCATCGGTACTGGTCTTACCTTCGGCGATCAACTTTTTAGCCTCATTTAAAACCTGGTTGATAAATGCTTTTTGGGTATTTACCAATCGTTCTATACGTGGTTTAAGCTCGTAAAATTCATGTTCATCGCCGCGCGGAATAGGACCAGAAATGATCAAAGGTGTACGGGCATCATCAATCAGTACAGAGTCAACCTCGTCAACCATCGCGTAATGTAATTTACGCTGTACCAGCTCTTCCGGACTGCGTGTCATATTGTCACGCAGGTAATCAAAACCAAATTCGTTATTGGTACCGAAGGTGATATCAGCTAAATAAGCGTTACGTCGCTCTTCTGAGTTTGGTTCGTGTTTATCGATACAATCTACCGAAAGGCCATGGAACTCATATAAAGGGCCCATCCATTCCGAGTCGCGTCGGGCAAGGTAATCGTTAACCGTAACAATGTGAACACCCTGACCTGCGAGTGCGTTCAAATAAGCTGGCAAAGTAGCAACCAGTGTTTTACCCTCACCTGTCGCCATTTCAGCAATCTTTCCTTCATGCAAAACGGTACCGCCAATCAGCTGCACATCGTAGTGCACCATATCCCAGGTTACTTCATTGCCGGCAGCGATCCAGGTATTGTGGTGGAAAGCTTTTTCGCCTTTGATCACCACGTTACTTTTACGGGCAGCTAATTCCCGGTCAAATTGGCTGGCTGTAACCTCCAGTTCCTTATTTTCCTTGAACCTTCGTGCTGTTTCTTTTACAACAGCAAAAGCTTCGGGAAGTATATTCATCAAAATAACTTCCAGTTCCTTGTTGCGATCTTTTTCAAGTTTGTCGGCCTGGCGATAAAGTTCAACTTTTTCGGTAACATCCAGATCGGGGTTAGACTCTATCTTGTCCTTAATTTCCTGTATATCAGCATCAATCGAAGTTAATCCTTCTTTGATGGTTTCCTTAAATGCAATAGTTTTTGCCCTAAGCTCGTCGTTACTGATACCATCGAGTTTGGCAAATTCTGCTTTTATCTTTTCAACAATAGGCTGTACACCTTTTACGTCCCGTTCGGACTTGCTGCCGAAAAGCTTGCTTATAAAATCTAACATAATAAATCAATATGCTTTCATGAGTCAACAATTGCGCCATTGCACCCTGAGAGGTCATAATGGCAGGCAAAGGTACGTTTTGTAGTTGGAAAGTTTGAAGGTTGAAAAGTTGAAAGGTTATTTTTTCTTTTATTAAGCACCTGATTTTTTAAAAGGTATTGCGGGAACAGCATCTGCAAAAAAACAGTTTACACCTGAATATGTTTTATGCCTGATTTGATTTGCTCTTGAACTTCCCTTAATCACCACACTTTAAAATCAATCTTTCATTTAAGAAATGAAATTTGAATTAAATCTACCTATTGAAATCACTATTAAAAAAGTATTTCCTTTCAGGTCAAGATATTGCGGGGGCTGATTATCTTTGCCCGCATGAATATCCTGATCCTCGGTTCGGGCGGAAGGGAAAGTGCCCTCGCCTGGAAAATTGCTCAAAGTCCGAAATGTGATAAACTATTTATTGCACCTGGAAATGCCGGAACACCACAATACGGAACGAATGTGGACATTAAGACAACCGATTTTGAGGGATTGAAGGAATTCGCCTTAAAAAACAATATTGATCTGGTATTAGTTGGTCCGGAAGAACCTCTGGTAAAAGGCATCCATGATTTTTTCCTGGCAGATGAACAGTTGAAAAAGATACCTGTTATAGGCCCCCAGGCTGAAGGTGCCCAATTAGAAGGCAGCAAAGATTTTTCGAAGGCATTTATGCAAAGGCATCATATACCAGCTGCCGATTCGCAAACATTTACCCGCGAAACTTTGCAAGATGGTTTGAAATACCTAAAAACGGCCGGATTACCGATTGTTTTAAAAGCGGATGGATTGGCAGCCGGAAAAGGTGTATTGATCTGCACTACACTTGAAGAGGCCCAATATGAATTGACAGAAATGCTGGACAATGCAAAGTTTGGCGATGCAAGCGCTAAGGTTGTTATTGAGCAGTTTTTAGAAGGCATCGAACTTTCAGTATTTGTGATGACCGACGGCAAGAACTATAAGATATTACCGGAGGCCAAAGACTATAAGCGAATTGGCGAGGGTGATACTGGCCTTAATACCGGCGGTATGGGCTCGGTTTCCCCTGTTCCGTTTGCTGATAGTACCTTCCTGAAAAAAGTAGAAGAAAGAGTTATTATCCCAACTATTGAAGGTTTGCACAAGGAAAACATACCCTATAAAGGCTTCATTTTTATAGGATTGATGAATTGCAAAGGTGAACCCTATGTTATAGAATACAATTGCCGAATGGGCGACCCGGAGACCGAAAGTGTTATGCTCAGGATAGAGTCAGATTTTGTTGATCTGCTGGAAGGTGTAGCCGGGGGAAACCTGAACACAAAAGATTTGGTAATTTCTGATAAAGTTGCAGCAACTGTTATGATTGTTTCGGGCGGATACCCTGGCGATTATTTGAAGAATAAAGCAATAACCGGAGCTGAAAATATTCATAATTCGAATGTTTTTCATGCCGGAACTTCGTTAAAGGGCGAAGAAATTATCAATACAGGTGGCCGGGTAATAGCCATCAGTACTTTGCAGGACAATTTGTTTAACGCACTGCAACAGGCAACAGCCGATGCCAGCCGGATCTATTTTGACGGCATGTATTTTCGCAGGGATATTGGATTTGACCTTTTGTAGTCCGGAAGCAGGCAAACCTGCATAAGTTTGAAAGCTTATTTATGATCAAAAAAAAAGCCCGAAGAAAATTCTTCGGGCTTTTTTGATATCTCTTCGGGCTTATTTGCTACCGCTGGTGGTGTTATTCTTGCCAAATATCTCGGCAAGCTTATCCTGCAGGTCGAAACCGTGCAAGCTTTTGGCTATGATTTTCCCGCTAGGGTCCAGCAAAAAGTTTGCAGGGATGCCGCGCACAGCATACAAATCAGCTTCTTTGCTTTTCCAGAATTGCAAATCGGAAACCTGAGTCCAGGTTAAATGATCTTTATGAATAGCGTCTAACCATTTTTGCTTGCCAGTAGGCTTATCGAGCGAAACACCGATGATGGTAAAATTTTTATCCTTGTATTTCCCGAACGCCTCTACAACGTTAGGATTTTCACGACGGCAGGGGCCACACCATGATGCCCAAAAATCTACAAGCACATATTTACCTTTAAACGATTCTAAACTTACCTGATTACCCGCAGTATCAGCTTCAGTAAACAGCGGGGCAGGCTGTCCGAGTGCAACTGCTTTAAGTTTTGGCAATCTTTCACCCAGCTCTTTGCCAGTTTGGGTAACTTTGATTTCAGGACTCAGCTTTTCATACAATGGGGCTATTTCTGCATAATCAGCACCGTAAACAGTAAGCATTTCAAGAGCTGTAAGGCTAATGAACGAGCCCGGATTTTCATTTACAAACTGTTTAAAAGCTGCCAGTTCTTTAGCATCCAGTGATTTTTGCTCGGCTGCCAACTGTCGCAGGAAGGGTTCAGATTTTTTTTGCTCTTCAGTTGCCGCTTTTTCTTTTGCGTCATGCGCATCCTGCTCATCGTCGATCGGCTTGGTCAATGCTAAATACCTGGCATTGTCCTGGTTTGTCTTAGGTCCATCAACATTAGCTTTTGCAAGCTTTTCTGTTCCGTTAACATTAATATCACCCTGCTCAATATAAATCGATTTATAATCAACGTATTTGAGCCCATCTCCTTTTTCATTCAACACCAGGTATCCGTTCAGTGGCACTTTGCCAACGGTACCCTTAAATTGAAACTGACCATCACTCAGCACAACTGAATCCGTTACAATTGTTCCTTTTGATTGGTAAATGAGGTAAATTTTTGCAGGGGCATTATAACTGCCAACTTTGCCACGTACGGTAAATGCGCCATCTTGCGCAAGGGAAAAGAGCGGTAATAAAGACAATACCGCAAGGATCGTTTTCTTCATATATCAATTATTGAGATTTCAATTATAGCAATAATATTTAATATCTACTAATTTAATAGATTTTATTGCTTGTGCCATAATTGCGTGCAAACAGTAGCAGGCAATTAAAAATGCATAAGTGAAAATCAATTACTATTTACCCAGCACTTCGGCCAGTTTGCCTTCCAGATCTTCGCCACGCAGGTCCTGCGCAATTATTTTACCTTCCGGGTCCAAAAGAAAATTCTTAGGAATACTTTGCACATAGTAAAGACGGGCAACGGAATTGTTCCAGAATTTAAGGTCGGAAACGTGGGTCCAGCCCTCCAGGTGATCGGCACGAATAGCGTTCAGCCAGGCAAAGCCTCCATCGGGCCTGTCAAGCGAAACGCTGAGGATCGTAAAGTTTTTGTTTTTGAAGCGATTAAAGGCCTTAACAACAAAATGACTTTCCTGGCGGCAAGGTCCGCACCAGGAAGCCCAAAAATCAAGTAATACATATTTGCCTCTAAAAGAAGATAACCTAACCGGGTGCCCGGTGGTATCAGCTTGTTCAAAATCAGGTGCCATAGAACCTATAGCAGTGCTTTTTAATGACTCTAATGTATTTCGGAGCGACCGTGCAGTTTCTGTATCCTGCAATTCTTTCGATAGCCCATCCAGCAAAGGGAGCAATTCATTAGGGTCGGGGGTGGGTCCGTCCAAACCGCCAATTGTAACCAGGCTCAAGTAACTGTTGGGATAAGTTTGTATAAAACTTTTAAGCTTTTGATGCATTTCGGTTTGTACCACCCTGATCTGCGCCTGCAGATTTATACCAGCAGAACCGGTATCATTTTTACTTTGCAAAACATCAGATGTAATTTTGTTAATTTTATTTGAAGCAGTTGTTCTGATCTCCGACAACTTGAGGAACTGATCATTTATCCCTGATCCTATTACTTTTGCCTTGTAAGCAGAATCGGGGCTTTGAATAGTGGTGTTGCCTTTGTCAAAACAAAAAACCAGTACATCCGGTATACTATCATTCAGATTTCGAGATCCAACGCTTTTATAATCGACAACCAATTGGCCGAGAGAAGGATAAATCAAGTCGCCTTTAAAAGAAAAAACGCCATTAACCATTTTTGACGAATCGAGAATTTTATTTGAGCCAACCTGGTAAAGTAAAAATACCTGTGCATTCAAATTTCCAAGTTTTCCGGAAACATTAAATGACTGCGGCGCCTGACTGAAACCCAGCAGGGGCAACATGACGATCAGGTATAACAGCAATTTTTTCATTGATATATATTTCATGATTTTGATAACGTATTATTAATTAATCAATTGTGATCAGTTCAACTTTTGGTAGGTGCGCCACCAAAGATCTGGCATTTCACCGGCTACTGCTGTCTTATAGTCATCATAACGGCAGGGCACCAGGTGGAATCTTTCGTTCATTGAACCTGTAGTGGGATAGGGTACCTGCATCCACCAACGGTCGGATTTTTTGCTTTTGACAAAAACAACTTCATGATCCTCATGCTTCAAACTGGTTTTATAGATGAGGTATTGTGATTTTGGGTGAAGCGGAAAATCCTTTTTACGATTATAAAAACCATCAATAAAATACCAGATCATTTGGGCCAGCAAGGTTGCAGTTTGACCGTTATTATCATAGGCTGGGTTGTATTCGTAAAACCCAATAGAATTTAGTTTATCATTAAATCCGGCATAGCGGGCAATCTGGCAAGCTTCCTCACCGTAAAAACCATTGGGCGAAGCGTTGGCATTTCCAGCCGCGTCGGATGATCTGACGGCACCAATATCAAAACTAAGCATATTGGCATTTCGGATAACGGGTTCTGCAACCGCAACGGTACCGCTTATTTCACCAAGGCGATGTACATCGAAATAAAGTTTATCCATCACCCGCAAGCTTTGCTGACTGGTGAAATAAGTTTGATAGCCCAGGTTGCTAAAATTGAACAGATAATTAGGTTCGTGTAAAAATATCTTGTTCAGGTATGATTGTGAGGTTGTTTCCAGGCTTCCGCTAAACACATCATCGTCCAGATCGAAGCGGGGATCGACAACAACCATGTCAACCTTTTGTTCAAGCTCTTCATATGCCAGGTATTGGGCATAGGTGATATCCTGCCCGCCACCAATAATGATCGGTAATATATTTTTACGGATCAGTTCGGCAGCTACTGTTTTAACCGCAAAATAAGTGTCGGCTATTGCAGCGCCCTGTTTAATATTACCCAGGTCAACGATCCTGGTTTTATATGCCCCTTCAAAAAGCTGGTACAAACGTACCCGTACATAATCTGGCGCAAGTGCCGAACCTGAATTATTGACAGCCTGTCGATCATCCTGCACACCGAAGATGGCTATATCTGCAGGTTCATCCAAATCAGGGAAAACAGATGAAAAATGCCTTATCCGCTCGCCCATATGGCTGCTGAAATACCCGTTTTTAGGAGCAATTGAATCCAGAGATATGGGTGAAAAAAAATCAGCTAAAGACATATTTTATTTGAAAATCGGGCAATTTGAATTTTTGATATTCATTAAACTTTATCAAATTTTCCGGAAACAAACATATTTAATTTATGATGCTTTTGCAGTAAAAATATGAACATCTTAAATACTGCATTTTTATATGTTCAACAAATAGCATATTTGCGCTGCAATAATGCGCATTACAACATTTAATCTGATCGTCAATTGATACTGGTTACTGGTGCAACAGGATTTTTAGGTGCCGAAGTCGCAAAACAACTGGCTGATCAGGGTCATTCTATACGTTGTATCAAGCGTCGAAGCTCTGCTATTCCGGAAAGATTGGCCCCTCTTGCTCAAAATATACAATGGGTTGAAGCCGACCTGCTCGATTTTTCGGCGCTGGAAGAGGCCTATGAAGGCATAAGCCAGGTTTATAACTGTGCCGCATTTGTATCGCTTCGACAAGCTGATAAGGAATCGATGATTTATACAAATGTTAATGGCACAGCAAATATCGTAAACCTTTGCCTGGTAAATAATTGCCGATTGGTGCACGTAAGTTCAGTAGCTGCTGTTGGTCAGGCGAAGCCTGGTGTATTAACGAGCGAAAAAGACCAGCTTGACCAGGCTTTGGAGACGGATGGCTATGCCATATCAAAACTGGAGAGCGAAATGGAAGTTTGGCGAGGAACTGCAGAAGGACTTGATGCAGTTATCGTTAATCCGTCTATTATTATCGGTCCAAGTGCCGGAATTGAAGGCAGCGGCGCCTTATTCAATGTGGTAAAAAATGGACTTAAATTTTACACGGCAGGTAGCATGGGTTTTGTAGATGTAGAAGATGTTGCAAAATGTATGATCCAGCTCATGGCAAGTACCATCAGCAGCGAACGTTTCATTATCAGTGCCGAAAACATCGCTTATCAGGATATTACAAAGCGCATATCGGCTTGTTTTGGTGTCAAACCGCCATCGATCGCTGCAAGTACGTGGATGATGGAATTAGCCTGGCGTTGGTCGGCTTTTGCAAGCTTGTTTAGCAGCAAGCCGCCGGCTATTGATAAAGTTTCAGCAAGGACAGCATCTTTGGTAAAAGCCTTTGATAATAGTAAGATCAGGAAGGCCATAGGGTTTAATTTTAAGCCTTTGGATGAATCGATCAAACAGGTTTGTGCCGCATTAATTTGATCATCATCTTTTTAAGTATTAGCAATACCTAGATAAAACACTAGTTTTGATATCTGATTGCTGAAAAGCCTGTTGAATTTCAATAAACCATTTCATGTTTTTCAAACAAAAAACATTGCTGATCGTACTTTTCGCATTTTGTAGCTGCATCATAGCATCTACCGAGCAGCGCAAGGCAGATGAGGCGGTTAAGCTTTATACCGAAGATCTTTTCAACCGCCCGAGGTATTTTGTTCCTGTAAGTTTTTCAGCATTAGAAAGAAAACGTTACATCACCTCGCTGGATTCTTCTCTAAACTATGCTCACATCAGCGACAGGGATAATAAAAAAATGGAACATTATGTTGATAGCGAAAATTATCAGCGCCCTGATCGTGCCAGTCAAAACATAAAACAGTTAGATAGTATAGAAAATAACAGACTGTATTATTACGTGATCGACTTTGCTTTCAGAATAGATTCATTCGGGCATAAAAAATTAAAAAAATACCATTTCGAACTTGATACAGCTTACCGGGTAATTAAAGCCACCGATGTGAGTTACGGCAGGGACACAAGACTCGAAAATCCTTAAGATCAGCTGTAATAATTGACGCCAAACCCACTTATCTAAGTAACGATCGCTATTCCATAAAACAGCATTATCATTTTTTCAAAATTCAATAGCCCGTTTTTAAAAAATGATAAATGTGTAGCCAATACACATTATTAGACTTTGGATAAGCAAAAACAACTCAAAATTTTGCACATTTGCAACGCTTATCCGCTGCGATCCTTTCTGTAATCTGGATTTGGAACGGTTCCCGTACCTGAACAAAGCATGGACCAGTACTTTATTATCGATTTCGACAGCACCTTTACCCAGGTAGAGGCCTTGGACGAACTTGCCCGCATTTCATTAAGAAAGCACCCTGATCGCGAAAAGATTTACAAACAGATCGAAGATTATACCAATGCAGCCATGGAAGGCAAATTGTCTTTCAGCGAGAGCCTGGCAAATCGGGTTAAACTTCTGGAAGCAAATCGCGAGCACCTAAAGCAGTTGATCACTCATCTTAAGAAAAAAGTTTCTACTTCGTTCTCTCGTAACAGCAACTTCTTTAAGCAACATCAGGATAACGTTTACATTGTATCAGGCGGATTTAAGGAATTTATTACACCGGTTGTTACCGATTATTTCATAAAAAAAGAAAATATCTACGCCAACACTTTTGTGTTTGACGAGCATGATAATATTATTGGTTACGATGGAGAAAATCCGCTTTCGCAGGAAGGTGGTAAGGTAAAACTGTTAAAACAAATGAACCTGGTAGGCGAGATTTTTGGCATTGGGGATGGTTACTCAGATTTCCAGCTAAAAGAGTCGGGATTGATAAAAAAATTCTTTGCCTTTACAGAAAATATCGAACGTAAGTCGGTTGCCGAAAAAGCAGATCACATCACGCCGAGCTTTGATGAATTTTTATACATCAACAAGCTGCCTCGTGCAATTTCGTATCCCAAAAATCGGATCAAATGCCTGGTAGTTGGCAATGTTGATGAAGAGGCAATTGACCAGATGCGTAAGGAAGGCTACGACATCAGGCACAAGGAAGTTATAGAAGAGAAATATTTGCAGGAAGCCGGTGTTTTGCTCTGTGATGAAGAGAACCAACCTACTCCTGAACAAATTGAAAATGCTGAAAGGCTGAAAGTAATCGGCATTTTAGGCCGCGTATCGGGTCGGCGTTTGTCTGAAACTGCCTGCGAAAACGGGATCATTATTTTCGATGATCCAAAATATAATCCCCGTAATGTCGACTTTATTCCAAAAAGGGTTATGGGTTTTATGAATGAAGGCAAGACGCATATGAGTTGCAACTTTCCCGATTTGCAACCTCCGCGCAATGATAGTGCACATCGCATCATCCATATACACACTAACGTTCCGGGTATACTTGCTCAGATAAACGAAGTTTTTGCGCGCCATAACATCAACATTGTTGGCGAATTTCTGGTCACTAACTCACAGATTGGCTATGTTATAACCGATGTACACGCCGGGTATAGCAAACGCGTATTGAATGAGTTAAAAGCCATAGATCATACAATTAAATTCAGGCTGTTGTATTAGTCGGGAAGTCTGCAAAAGTCGGGAAGCTCGTTTCAGGGCTTCTGTAGAGATTTTATTCCATTCAGAAAAAACATTTTTATACTTAAAACAATCTTATGAACTTCCGCCGGCGTTAGGGCTTATAAAGGCACAACAAGTACAGGAACCTTTGAATGCCTGATAACGTGTTCCGCGACACTACCCATCAAAATTCGATCAAGCCCTGTGCGGCTGCGAGTTCCTATAACGATCAGGTCAGTACTTAACTTATCGCTGTAACCCACGACACTTTCAGCTGCTGAACCATATACGCTGTGATGACTAATCTTCAATTCGCCTGCAAATTTTTTGATAGTGCGGTCTATAATATTGTCCGAAGCTTCTTCTTGTATTTTGATAAATTCAGAGTCATCGCTCAATCCTTGCTCAAAAGGTGATCCAGTTATCAAGCCGGCATCTCCTGCTGACGATTCTATTAGCTCCATTATATTTACCAGCACCACCTCAGCATTGCAATCGTGAGCGATGCTGAAACCACAAGCTGCCGCCTTTTCAGATTCTATACTCTCGTCAATAGCTATCAGTATTTTCTTAAATTCCATCGTCATTACACAACCCTCAACCTTAAGTTTTGTTTCTGAGGCACAAGCTTATACCTTTGGCGATGTAATAACCAT
>CAISPD010000267.1 GCA_903887275.1 uncultured Mucilaginibacter sp. | reverse complement strand
TTAACAAGATACACATGCAGCACACCGCTTAACACCGAGGGGCTGTGCCGCTCGCCTAAAGTAATATAGCCTTTAAAAAAAACCGTATCGCCGGCGGCATAATAGGGTTTGTCAAAATGCAGGTACACTTTTTCTACCGGGTGTTTGTCTGTATAGGCCTTTAATTTTGAGGTAATATCATCCTGTGCCGGAACGGAAGTCAATGTTGCCGGAACGATCAGAAGAATGAAGCAAGCAAAGCGTAAAATAAATTTCATAGCAAGAAGATGATTATAAAGCTTTTAGGCTTAATAGATTGACAATTTTAGGCTGAAAATACTGGCACCAGGTCGGCTATTATCAATGTTTAATTAAAACTACAATTTTTTAGTGGAAATTTAGAGTTTCAGCACTGTTTTTGGAAAAAGGTTGTATTGGTTGCATCGATAGACAAATACAGACTTACGAAGTTTTTAAAACTAAATCTAAACGGCGTCTTTCGGACTTTCGGACCAACCATACAACCAACGTAACATTTATTTTACCCAATCACCAGTTCTTTAATAAATATTTAACTTGCGCATTCAATCATTAATTAAACTCAAATGAAATTTAGATTTATAGCCAATCTCTCACTGGCTTTATTGATGGGTTTTGGTGTGGCGCAAGCGCAACAAGGCAATACTCCGCCTCCACCACCTCCGGCACCACCAGTACAACCAGCAGCGCCTTCAGCACCAGCAGCGCCGGTTAGTGTTTATGATTATCATGAAACTTTCGGCCCTCCATTCTATCAAAAAAATGGTACCGAATATCGTGCTGCTGATGGTACCCCCGGTCCGAAATACTGGCAAAACCGCGCCGATTACCAGATCAATGCGCACCTGAACGATCAAACCAACGAAATTGCGGGTACTGAAATATTGACCTACACCAATAACAGCCCCCAAAAGCTGGGTTTCATCTGGCTGCAGCTGGATCAGAACCTGTTTCGCCAGGATTCCCGTGGTTCGGCTATCGTGCCATGGGTGGGTAATCCGCCAAAACAACAAAGCCGCAACTGGGGTCGCGGCCAGGTATTTGATGCCGGTGATAAGATCAAATCTGTAAAACTTATTGATGCCAAAGGCTTGGCAACCGATCTGAAATACCTCATCAGCGATACCCGCCTTCAGGTTTTTTTGCCGTCTGATATCAACCCGAATGGTGGTAAGGCTAAGATAAAGATCGAATGGTCATTTATTTCTCCCGACTATGGTTCCGACCGTATGGGCATATTGGATACCAAAAACGGTAAGATATTTCAGGTGGCACAATGGTTTCCACGCCTATGTGTTTATGACGACGTTTTAGGCTGGAATACCCAACCTTATACCGGTCCTGGTGAATTTTACCTTGAATATGGCGATTTCGACCTGACTATTACTGCGCCTGCAAACCATATCGTAGTAGCTTCCGGCGAATTACAGAACCCCCAGGAAGTATATACTCCCGAGCAGGTAAAACGATGGGCTCAAGCTGCTCAGAGTGAAAAAACGGTGATCATCCGCTCGGCTGACGAAGTTACTCAGGCAACATCTCGTCCGGCAGGTAAAAAGGAACTGACCTGGCATTTTAAGATCAAAAATGCACGCGATGCTGCCTGGGCGTCTTCGGCATCATTTATTATAGATGCTGCCAAAGTAGATCTGCCAAGCGGCAAAAAGACGATCGCTATATCAGCCTACCCGGTTGAAAGTGATGGCGACAAAGCCTGGAGCCGCTCTACCGAATATGTAAAGAAATCTATCGAATTTAACTCCAAACAATGGTTCGAGTTTCCTTACCCGGCTGCTACCGCTGTTGCCGGTAAAGTAGGCGGTATGGAATATCCGGGCATCGTTTTCTGTGGTGCCGGTGCTAAAGGAGCCGGACTATGGGGTGTACACGATCATGAATTTGGTCATACCTGGTTCCCGATGATCGTTGGCTCAAACGAGCGCCTTTATGGCTGGATGGACGAAGGTTTCAACACTTTTATCAATACGCTATCAACTTACGACTTCAATAATGGCGAATACCGCAGAGGGCCGTCCGATATGCATCGCCAGGCCGCCGGCTTTACCCATGTTGGTTTGGAGCCTGTTTTAAGTCAGCCCGCTAACCTGAAGGAACGGAATACGGGTACCTTATTATACTCCAAGCCAGGTGCCGGCCTTACAATGTTGCGTGAACAGATCCTTGGGCCAGAGCGTTTCGATTTTGCGTTCAGAACCTATATCGCCAAATGGGCCTTTAAACACCCTACACCTGATGACTTTTTCCGCACCATCGAAAGTGCCAGCGGCGAAAGTCTGCAATGGTTCTGGCGCGGTTGGTTCCTCAATAACTGGCAATTGGATGTTGCTGTTCGCGATGTGAAATATATTGATGGCGACCCTGCCAAAGGTGCTTTGATCACGATAGATAACCTGCAGAAAATTGCGCTGCCAGTGATCATCGAGGTAAAAACAGTGAGCGGTAAAATTGATCGCATTAAATTACCGGTAGAAATTTGGGAACGCAATAACAGCTGGACCTTTAAATTCCCTTCAACCGAAGCTATTCAAACTGTAACCTACGACCCTGATAAGGTATTCCCTGATATCAATGCCGACAATAATGTTTGGAATGGTCAATAAATATCACAAACCCGGTTCAAGCCGGGTTTGTTGTTTAAAAATAAGGAGTATAATACCTGATAAAAAAAACCTTTGCGCAAATAATCGCTTACCTTTAATATAACCTGACTGATCGCTATGAAAATAAAATTAATGCCCCTGCTGCTGTTCCTGCTTTTGAGCAGTGGTTTATATGCGCAAAATGTATTGAAAGGCGTAGTTGAGGAATCGGGAAGCGGCAGTAAAATTGAAAACGTATTTGTTCGCGACCTATCCAATAAACAGGCTACACTTACCGACAAGACAGGTAAATTTGTGATCAATACCGAGGCAGGGCATAAACTTGTATTTTCATCGCCGGGTTACGCTGCTGATACGCTTATTGTTGCCGATTTTGCGAAACTGCGTATCGAACTCAAAATTCAGCCTATCGCCCTTCGCGAAGTAAATATTACAGCCACACGTATTAGTACCTTCGATCCGCATAAAGAATACCCCGATGTTTATGAAAAAGCTAGAGTGTTCCCTTTGTCGCCCTCAACCTGGTTCGGCCGCGAAGCACTCAATGCCAGGCGATTGAAAAAGTATTTCCAGTCGGAGGCAGAAGAACGCCAGGTTGACCGTGCATTTAACCGCACCTATGTAGGCAGCCTGGTGCCTTTGAAAGGACAGGATCTGGAGGATTTCATGAGCTTGTACCGACCGCCCTACAAATTCATCGTAAGCAATAATTCGGTGTCTCTGGCAGTTTATGTGAACGACTCCTACAAAAAATTTATGGCTCTACCACCGGATAAGCGGCATTTGGAGAGTCTGGTAAGTCCATAGTCCATAGCCAATAGTCCATGGTTCATAGACCATGGACTATTGGCTATGGA
>CAISPD010000266.1 GCA_903887275.1 uncultured Mucilaginibacter sp. | reverse complement strand
TACCATTTTTGCAGTCATTTTCAGTACCCTGAACCTGGCGCTCCTGGCACCATTATTGCAAACACTTTTTTCCGGAAAGCAAACAAGCTGCAGCCCGACTCAATTACCCACTGTAAGGCCCGATTGGTATGACATCATGGGTGTTTTCAAGTATTATGTAAATTATACCATCCAACATTTTGGTGCCCTGCAAGCTCTGGAGCTTATTTGTGGTGTTATCGTGTTATCAGCCTTTCTGGCAAATCTATTCCGTTATTTATCGCAGCGCACTATGGAAAACCTGCGTGTTCATACCCTTTTAAATTTCAGGCGCGCCGCTTTTAATAATGTCATGAACCTTCACCTTGGCTTTTTTACCAACGAGCGTAAGGGAGATATCATGTCAAAAATAGCATCGGATGTTCAGGTGGTTCAATTTTCGGTTACCGGCACTTTACAGGTAGTATTCAAAGAGCCTTTGACTTTGATCGCCTATATGGCTTTGCTGTTCAATATGTCGGCAAAGCTCACTTTTTATTCGCTGTTGATCATACCCATATCGGCATTTGTTATTTCAAGGATTGTAAAGCGACTGAAACGACAGGCTATTGCCTCACAGGAGAGTTATGGTAACATGATCAGTTACCTTGATGAGGCCTTGTCGGGGGTAAAGATCATCAAAGCCTTCAACGCGACTAATTTTATAAAGGACCGGTTTGACCGCGAAAACTACGCCTATTCTTCAATTTTAAAGTCGATGGCCAGGCGACAGCAACTGGCTTCACCGGTTTCTGAATTTTTTGGGATAAGTATGGTTGCCGGCATTGTATTGTACGGAGGATACCTTGTTCTGAATAATACTTCGCCACTTACCGCACCGGTATTTATAACTTATATTGCGCTATTCTCGCAGGTAATGCGGCCGGCCAAAGCCATATCCGATTCCTTCAGTAATATTCATTCAGGTATTGCAGCTGGCGAACGTGTACTTGCATTGATCGATGAAAAACCCCTGATCAATGACAAACCGGGCGCAACCGGGATCGAAGATTTTAATGAAGGGATTCACTTTAACAACGTCTCTTTTGCTTATCAGGACAGGGATGTATTAAAGAACATAACATTCACGGTTCCCAAGGGTAAAACCGTAGCACTGGTTGGGCCTTCCGGTGGCGGTAAATCGACGCTAATGGATATGATACCGCGTTTTATTGAACCACAAAGCGGCGAGATACTGATCGATGACAAAAATATTCAGGATGTAACCATGCATTCATTGCGTGCTTTAATGGGCGTTGTTAACCAGGAATCGATATTATTTAACGATAGCATTTATAACAATATAGCCTTTGGTAGTAGCAATGCCAGTAGAGAACAGGTTGAGACAGCTGCCCGTATTGCCAATGCCCATGAATTTATTTTGGAGACCGAACAGGGATATGATACCAATATTGGCGACCGGGGCACTAAACTTTCAGGGGGGCAACGGCAGCGTATATGTATTGCACGGGCAATTTTGAATAATCCGCCAATCATGCTGCTTGATGAAGCAACTTCGGCCCTTGATACCGAGTCAGAAAAAGTTGTACAGGACGCACTCAACAACCTGATGAAGAATCGCACCTCGCTCATCATCGCACACAGGCTCAGTACGATACAGAATGCAGATATTATTGTTGTGCTTGAAAACGGAAAAATTGTAGAACAGGGTCAACATGCGGAATTGATGAATAACGGTAAACTGTACCGCCGGCTGATCGATATGCAAACCTTTCAATAATGGGGAATGCGCCTTTGGTTTCCATCGCCATGTGTACTTATAATGGCGTTGTCTATTTGCAGGAACAATTAGATTCATTGGTTGAACAAACCTATCCTAACCTCGAGATCGTAATTGTAGATGATGGCAGCAGAGATGAATCGATCGCGATAATTAATAAATATACCAATAGGTATAAAAATATTCGCTTAATTATTAACGATACAAACCTGGGTTATAGCCGTAATTTCGAAAAGGCGATAGGACTTTGCAAGGGCGATTTAATTGCGCTTTGCGACCAGGATGATATTTGGGACAGAGAAAAGATTGCAATTATGGTTGAGCATATTGGCGATCATGTGCTTATTTACCATGACTCACTTTTTATAGATGAAGAAGGAAGATCGCTGGACAAAAAAATTTCAGATATCAGAAATTGTTATTCTGGCAGCGATGCCCGTGTTTTTCTGTTTGAAAATTGTGTTTCAGGTCATGCGATGCTTTTCAGGAAAGACCTTATCAATCTAGCTTCAGGCTTTAGACCCGAAATTGCGCACGATTGGTGGTTAGCCTATATAGCTACAAACACAGGCAGCATTTTATTTTTAGATAAAGCATTGGTTCAATACCGTCAACATCGGTCAGCAAGTACCGATATATTGCGGCAGAAAACGAAACTGGTGAAAAAATTGGGTTCAATCGAAAAGTTAGATCGCCAATTATATATATTCCGGGCATTCAGCAATTTTTCAAATAATAAGTATGCTGATTTTACCTCAGGTATTTTACGGTTGATGGAAAACAGGGTTCAAAGCTATTTTAGTTTTACGTTGTTCGCAGCGATTGCCAAAAATCACAAGGTATTGCTATATATCCAACGGAAACCGGCAATCAGTAAGTTTAACTTCATCCTCAAGTTTTTATGGGGGTATAAACTTAAAATGCTTTTCAGATCGGAATAGATCAACAGCTATATTTAGTTTATACCCCCTGAATTATTATCGAAACCTTATACCCAAACCAAACTGCCAAACCTGGTTGCGGTAGTCGGGCAATGGCGAATTGGCGTCGAGTGTATTCGAATCCAGATCGATGACATAACGCGCATGGATATAAACGTTAGGATTTAAATCAATACTAAACCCCAGTACGCCCGCCACGGTACTCTTGTTGGTGTTATCCGTATAATAGGATTCGGACGAAATATTGAAGCCGTCATTAAAAGTAGTTGTACTGGTTACCGGAAAATTAAATTGCGGCCCAACCAGAAAATCAAAACCCTTAACCAATTGGAACTTTGCCAGCAAAGGGATACTGATAAAGTTATTTCGCTGTATCAGCGTGCCATCTGCAGTTGAGGCCTGGTAACCCTGTTGGGAAAATAAAACCTCCGGCTCAAATGATAGCGGTTTGATGATCGGAATATTGGCTGTTAGCCCGGCATGAAAACCAATGATAGTAGCGGTACTGTAATTAGAATTGTAAGATGAAACGGTATTGGCGATACTCGGCCCACCTTCGATTCCGATACTGGCATGGTAAAAATCATCCTTTGGGGCCGGGCGGTGATGCACGCGACGCGGGCCGTAATAATAGTTTTGAGCACAAACGGTACCCGCTGTAAACAAGCAGATAACCAAAAAGAGCAGTTTTTTCATTTTGTATGTTTTTCTATTTAGTGTATGTTGTACTTAGAGTGAAACAATAAAGCACGGTTTAACCGGCAGATGTTTTTTTTCAATGCAGCTATTCAGCGCTATTAAAAACCGATGCAAATGTTACTTTTGATTTGTATGAAAGAATATCAAAAAAGGGTGTTCGGCCTTTTGATCTGCGCACTAATGTTACTTGCCCAACACGCAGTATCGCAGCAGAATCAGGGGTACATAGCGTCCCTGGGTAAGCAAAATCACTGGGTTGATTCTGTATATCGCAAACTGAGTTTAAAACAGCGGATAGCACAATTGTTCTTTATCCGGGCTACCACAGATAAGGGTCAGGCTTTTGAGGATTCAGTAGGCAAAGTGATCAAAGATCTGCAGGTTGGGGGCCTTGTTTTTTTTCAGGGTGGACCGGTTAGGCAGGTTGAGCTGAGCAATAAATATCAAAAATTGACCCGGGTGCCATTAATGATTACCCAGGATGCAGAATGGGGCCTGGGCATGCGTTTGGATTCGACCATTTCCTACCCATTTCAAATGACACTTGGTGCCATACAGGACAATACACTGATCTATAAGATGGGACAGTTTGTAGCCTATGATTTCAAGCGAATGGGTATGCAGATGAACCTGGCGCCCGATATGGATGTCAATAATAATCCTGATAACCCGGTTATTAATTACCGGTCGTTCGGCGATAATAAATACCACGTTGCTGATAAAGGGATAGCCTATATGCGGGGTATGCAGAACGGAGGTATCCTAACTACAGCCAAGCATTTCCCGGGCCATGGCGATACCAATGTTGATTCACACCTTGATCTGCCGCTACTGCCCTTTAACCGCAGGCGATTAGACACACTGGAAGAATATCCTTTTAAACAAGCTATAAAAGCTGGTATTGCAGGCGTAATGATCGCCCATATGAATGTCCCTGCATTAGATTCCACTAAAAACCTGCCCTCAACTTTGTCGCGTCCAATTATAACCGGAAATTTGCGTGATTCGCTCGGTTTTAAGGGCTTGATTGTATCAGATGCCATGGAAATGAAAGCGGTGGTAAAATATTTCCCAGATGGTGAAGCCGATGTAAAGGCATTCCTGGCCGGTAATGATATTATCGAACTTTCCGGCAATACAGCTTTAGCCATAGATCTTATTAAAAAAGAAGTCCGCAAAAGGCATATCAGCAAAAAGGAATTTGAAGCCCGAGTTAAGAGAGTGCTGGCTGCGAAATACTGGTCGGGATTAAATCATTACCAGGAAACAACAACCGAAAATCTGGTTAACGATCTAACCCGCCCTGGTGCCAAAGAATTGGTGCAAAAGCTAGCCGATAATGCAATAACTTTGCTCAAAGGTGATGCTAATACGCTAAGGTTAAACCCCATCCTTAAAACAGCAATCGTGCTTGTTGGTGTTAATAAGCCAACTGTATTTTCAACGGAATTAGCCAAATGGTATAATAACAACCAGTTGTTCATTGTAGACAAAGCCGCACCGGCTGATCAGCTTTTAAAACTGCTTTCTGAATTAAGACAATATGATCAGGTTTACCTCAGTGTCAATGATACGCGCGCTCGCCCTGCTGGTAAATTGGATTATACAGAAAGCGTAAAGATTTTTGTTTCGGAAGTGGCAGCTCAACCACATACGGTGATCAGCGTGTTTGCAAATGCCTATACTATTGCCGGAATTCCTGGAATTGAAAGGTGCGGCGCTCTGTTAACAGGCTACCAGATGAGCGACGAGTTACAACGCGCTGCCGTTGGCGTTATAGCAGGTTTGATACCGCCAAAAGGCAAATTGCCGGTTAGGATCAATCAGCTTTTTCCTTCAGGGACGGGGCTAACGTTGAAATAAAACAGACCTTATTTTTTAGCTACCTTTAGATGTTATGATGCAATCTCCCACCAAATACAACGAAAAATTTCTTGAGGCTTTAGCACGTTTAAATCCCGGGCAAATGGCCGCGGTGAATCAGGTTGACGGCCCGGTATTGGTGGTAGCTGGTCCGGGTACGGGTAAAACGCAAATACTGGCTGCCCGCATCGGCAAGATATTATTGGAAACGGATACCAAAGCGCATGAGATCTTATGCCTTACCTATACCGAGGCAGGTGTTGTTGCCATGCGCAACCGATTGATTGAGTTTATTGGCCCGGAGGCCTACCGGGTAAATATTTATACTTTCCACGCATTTTGTAATGATATCATTCAGGAAAACCTGGATTATTTTGGCAGGAACAGTTTAGAGGCTATCTCTGACCTCGATTCTGTTATCTTATTCCGCCAATTGATCGACGAGTTCCCCGTTGACCATCCTCTGAAACGTTTTACAGCTGATCCCTACAGTGATTTAGTCCGACTAAAAAGGCTGTTCTCAACCATGAAGCAGGAACACTGGGATGAAGACTTTATCAAAACTAGAGTAGCTGAATATCTGGACGATCTGCCCAATCGCGAAGAATACCGGTACAAAAGGGGTAATTCGAAAACTGGCATTAAAGCTGGCGATTTGAAGCAAAAGGATATTGATGGACGTAATGAAGCGATGGGCAAATTGCTTGCGGCTGTTGCGGAGTTTGCGAATTTCGATGCCAAAATGAAAGCCAAAGGGTTTTATGACTATGATGACATGATCCTATGGGTACTAAATGCTTTTCGGAACGATGAGGAAATATTGCGCCAATACCAGGAACGCTACCAGTATATTCTGGTGGATGAGTTTCAGGATACCAGTGGCTCTCAGAGCGATTTGCTGAAACTTTTGTTGAATTACTGGGATAACCCGAATGTATTTGTGGTTGGAGATGACGATCAATCGATTTTTAGATTCCAGGGTGCGAATATGAAAAACATCGTTGATTTTGCCGGGGACTATGTTCAAACGTTAAAAACAGTTGTACTTAAAGAGAATTATCGCTCCAATCAATATATACTGGATATTTCAAGGACGCTGATTGGCAACAATAAAGAACGCCTTACTGCACAACTTGATCTTGATAAAAATCTTAAAGCCGCACATCCGCGTTTCAATGAATTGGCAGTAGCACCGGTGATCAGCGAATACGAAAACCCGACCCAGGAAATAGTAGGGGTAGCGAACCGGATACGCGACCTGATTGAAGGGGGAACTGAGGCTTCGGAAATAGCCGTCATTTATCGTATGCACAGCCAGGTAGAAGAATTGCTTCGTTATCTTGATACTCAGAAGATCGCTGTGAACACCAAGCGGAAGATCAATATCCTTGCATTGCCATTTGGTGAAAAGATCATCAATATTTTGCGATATCTGGCCATGGAATTGGATACACCTTACAGTGGCGATGAATTATTGTTTGAGATCATGCACTATGATTTTTTTGCTATACCACCAATTGAAATAGCGAAAGCAAGTATCGCAGTGTCAACTGAAAATTATAAGAATTCCAATAAAGGAGAGCCCAAAACCTCGCTTCGGCGTTATATCAGTGAGTTAAAGGCCCCCGGTCAGGCAAGTTTGTTTGATGCGCCCAGGGGCCAGGAAATGAAATTGCTGGCTACCCATATCGACGATTTATTAAAAGCGTCGGTCAGCGTAACATTGCAAAAGCTTTTCGAAGAGCTTATTGCAAAAATGGGTATCCTCCGCTATATCATGTTGCAGCCCGACAAAGGATGGTATATGCAGGTGCTCACCAATTTTTTTAATTTTTTAAAAGATGAAAGCCGAAAAAAGCCTGATATAAAAATACGTGACCTTACCGCTTCGATCGAGCTGATGAAAAAAAATAATATAACGCTTTCTTTAAACCAGGTGATATATTCAGAAAACGGAATTAATTTCCTTACCGCCCACGGTTCAAAAGGATTGGAATTTGAGCATGTATTTCTTATCGGCTGTGATAAAAAGACCTGGGAAACCAATACTTCCCGGGATAAATTCGCCTTTCCGGATACGCTAACCCAAAGCAGCGTCGACGATGAAGCGCAGATAGAGGAATCGCGCCGGTTATTTTATGTTGCAATTACCCGTGCCAAACAACATCTTTCAATTTCATATCCTAAAAAAGATAAGGGAGGAAAAGACCTGGAAGCGTCGAGGTTTGTTGCCGAAATACTTGCAGATAATGCTATCATTTTGGAGCATCCACAGGTTAACGAGACACATATGTTCGAATTTTTGGCGACACAGTTTAATGAAGAGGATAAGCCGGTAATTGAACTGATCGAAAAGAATTATATCGACCAGCTACTCCAAAACTATACGCTTTCCGTTACACATTTAAGTAGTTACCTCGATTGCCCTTTACGTTTTTATTTTCAGTGCCTCATCAAAGTACCTTCCGGTAAGAGTCCTTCAGCTACATTTGGTTCGGCGGTACATGATGCTTTGAAAAAAGCTTTCCGCAAACTGAAAGAGAATGGAGATGAATTTCCGCCAACGAATGAGTTTATTGAAGATTTCCGCACTTATATGCATCGTAATCGGGATTCGTTCACGAAGGAGGAGTTTAAGCTTAAGCTGGATTACGGACAAAAGATATTGCCGCCATTTTATGAACAGCACATACAAACCTGGAACAAAACGGCTTTAGTTGAGCTATCAATCAAAAATATAGAGATAGACGGCGTTCCGGTTAAAGGCAGTTTGGATAAGGTGGAGTTTCAGGGCAAACAGGTGACGGTAGTAGACTATAAAACCGGGAAGTTTAAAAATGCAAAAGAAAAACTGGTTAGGCCCGGAGAAAGATTCCCCAACGGGGGAGACTATTGGCGACAAGCTGTATTTTATAAACTACTGATAGAAAATGACCGAAGTAAAGATTGGCAGGTTATAGGTACCCGGTTTGATTTTGTAGAGCCTGCTGAAAATGACGAATACCGAACTGAAAAAATATTCATAGAACCAGAAGATACCCAGTTTGTAAGGGAACAGATCAGCACGGTTTATAAGAAAATACGGGCGCATGATTTTAACACTGGTTGCGGTCGTAAAGATTGTGATTGGTGCCATTTTGTGCGTAGCAATTACACGCAAACCGGCGGTATTTTAGAAACTATAGAAGAAGTATGAAAAGCCTGATTTTGATGTCGTTTTTATTTTTTACCATGCCTGTGATAGCGCAGACAACGGTAAAGCAAGATGCCTCCATTAAACAAATGACCGACGAGGTGTCGGCTAAAAATATAGAGGCGATCATCCGTAAACTGGTAAGTTTTAAAACAAGGCATACCCTGAGCGATACCACAAGCAGCACTACCGGAATAGGTGCTGCCCGTAACTGGATCAAGGCGGAATATGAACGATATGCAGCCGAATCGCAGGGCCGGATGACTGTAAAATTTGATACGTTCACACAACCCAAAGGCGAAAGGGTTAGTCACCCGGTTTTATTAAAAAACGTTTTGGCTGTATTAAAAGGTACCGATCCTAAAGATACCAGGATTTACATTGTTTCGGGTCATTACGATTCGCGCCGGTCGGATCTAATGAGTGCTGATGGTGATGCGCCGGGTGCCAATGATGATGCCTCGGGTACAGCCGTGTCGATGGAACTGGCCCGGGTTATGGCTAAACATCAGTTTCCGGCGACTATCATTTTTATGAGTGTAGCAGGAGAGGAGCAGAGTTTACTCGGTTCGGCGCATTTGGCCAAGCGGGCCAAAGCCGAAGGCTGGAACATTGATGCCGTACTGAATAATGATATTGTAGGGAATACGCATGGCCTTGATATTGACCTGAAGGATAATACCGACGTACGTGTTTTTAGTGAAGGTATACCAACAGTTGCTGCAGGTCAGGCTAAAGATATTGCCGGCTTGATATCCCTTGGCGGAGAAAATGACAGTCCGTCGCGTGAATTGGCCCGTTATACTAAAGAAACAGCTGAACGCTATGTCGACCATTTGAATGTTAAACTTATCTACAGACGTGACCGCTACCTGCGCGGAGGTGATCATATACCTTTTTTGCAGGAAGGGTTTACTGCAGTAAGGTATACCGAAATGAACGAGGATTTTAACCGGCAGCACCAGGATGTACGCACTGAAAACGGGACCGATTATGGCGACCTGCCCGACTTTGTCGACTTTAATTATGTGCAGAAAGTAGCGAGAATGAACCTATCGGTTTTAGCCAGCCTGGCCAT
>CAISPD010000265.1 GCA_903887275.1 uncultured Mucilaginibacter sp. | reverse complement strand
CTAACGAGGCTATGAACAGAAAAAACGGTGTGTCGAATGTATACTGACTTAAGATACGCAGGCGTTTGTTAAGGAATGTCTTTTCAGCCAACTCAGCCCGGCCAACCACGATACGCAAAGAATCCATGGCGAGTTTACCGTTAAGTAATTCGGGAGCAGTAATAGTACCGCCTGCTTTTTTCCTATCTATAAGGACCTTCAGATAACCAAGTCGGTTTTTGATCATGGCCCGTAAAGAAGCTGCAGTATTTTCCTGATCAGGAGAATTTTTAGTTAGGAACTGAAACTGCTCAACATAGCGTAGTGCCCTGTTAGTTGCGCCATTATAGGGTTGCAGGAAATCAGTATCATTGGTAAGAAGATAGCCACGCTGACCGGTTTCTGCATCTTTCATAACCGATAGCGTAGATTCAAGCGCGCCTAATACCTGGTAAGTATGGCTGTTAACCTTGGCACTTTCTATCAGGTTTGCAATACTATTGTAGGACGCGATAGAAGAAATGACCAGGATAGCCAACGAAACTCCAAAACCGATCTGTAAACTACGGGTAAGACGGGTTTTCATCAATGATTATGGTAGTTTGGTTATTTCGTAAAAGTAATGCAATAGGGGTTTAATTCCAATTTAAACAGTTTATATTGTCCCAGGGGTTAAAAACAAGTTTCAAAATAATTTTGCTTAACATGGTTAATCGTTATTTTTGAACATGCAGGTAAGTATAAAGCAGGCATTAAACCAATTGGGTAGTGAAGGAGTCAAACTGTTTGAGCAAGTGATGGCACATGGTTCGATGTCCGTTGAAATTTATCGCCCGAACAAGGTTGATCTGCAAACACCACACCTACAGGATGAGCTATATGTAATAGCCAGCGGCACAGGTGAATTTTTTAATAATGGTAAAACCAGTAAGTTCCAGTCTGGCGACGTGCTTTTTGTTCCGGCAGGGATTGAACACCGGTTTTTAAATTTTTCAGATGAATTTTCAACCTGGGTGATTTTTTATGGACCACAAGGCGGCGAACAACAGGCAAAAAGCCTGTAAAAGTTGATAGAAGTTTTCTAATAAAATATATTTATAGCCAAGTCTATTTAAACATGAAGTCATTATTTTTAACCGGGATCATAGCACTTTTATTGACAACAGGTAGTGCCGTAGCGCAAAAAAAAGCAGAGGTAGATAACGGCACCCGCCTAACTGTTGTCCGGACCGAAAAAACGACCGGCAGAAATCGCGAGATTCATTTTACGATAACAAACATTAGCGGTGTTGCCGTTGATTTTTCCTTATTTACCCAATTAAACAGCGGAAGCTGGAATGTAACACACCACCTCGACCTTGCGGCGGGTGCTACGTACGAAGACGTAAGCGGTTTTACAGGCGTTACCGGGAAATATATCATCTATTCGGCACCGCATAGTGATTGGGCGTCGTTTCCCTTCCCATTCGAGATCAATAAAATTATTGCTGCAAACCCGGCAGTTGTGCAAACTGGTAACATAACTGCTGCACCTGCACCCGGAGCTCCTGCAACGACGGCAGGTGCAACGGCTGGCGCAAGCCCTGCTGTTACTGCTCCGGTTACGCCAAATCCGGCAAGCAATACGCCCGCCAGTCCACCACCAACTAAGGATAATTAAGCGCCGCCTGTACCACCCCCCTTGTAATATCAGGTGAGGTTACGGTCGCGAAACCAAACTTCATCCGGTTTAGCATTAAAATTTTGCATTTTGGCAATAATTTCTGCAGGATCTGATGAAGTGATCACTAACGCGCGGTTGGCAGGTTTAAGAAATTTCTGTTCAACCATTACATCCATCTGCCTAAGCAAATGATCGTAAAAGCCATTGATATTGAGGATAGCGATCGGTTTGTTGTGGAGACCCAATTGTAGCCAGGTAAGCACCTCAAAAAACTCCTCAAGCGTACCAAAGCCACCTGGCAGCATAATGATTCCGTCACTAATATCATTCATGAGCTGCTTGCGCTGATGCATGGTTTCAACTACATGCAGTTCGGTAAGGCCGGTATGGCCAACTTCTTTATCTAATAGAAATTTTGGTATAACACCGATTGTTTTACCCCCTCGACTGATCATATTATCAGCCAACAGGCCCATCACCCCTACTTTACCCCCACCAAATACAAGGGCTATATGGCGTTCGGCCATTAGCGCTGTCAATTGTTCAACAGCCCCCAGTAAAACCGGATCCCCGTTAAAATTGGCGCCACAGAAAATTGCAATGGATTGCATTTTAATGATTGGTTGATTTGCAATAAGTTAACTGGTTAATTTGTGATTGGGTAACTGGTAACAAGTCAACTGATCACCAATCCCCCTTACCTCGTATAATTCGGTGCTTCCTTTGTTATCGTAATATCATGCGGATGGCTTTCGCGCATACCTGCGGCAGTGATGCGTACAAATTTAGCTTCCTGTAATTGCTCGATAGTAGCTGCACCGCAATAATGCATGCCCGCACGCAGGCCTCCTATGTATTGGTAGATCACTTCGGCCAGTGTGCCTTTGTAAGGAACGCGACCAACGATGCCTTCTGGTACCAGCTTGGTAACCACATCAGTCTCATCCTGGAAATAACGGTCTTTTGAGCCTTTATCCATGGCCTCAATAGAACCCATACCGCGGTACGACTTAAATTTACGTCCTTCGTATATGATGGTTTCACCGGGCGATTCCTCAACACCTGCAAATAACGAGCCCGCCATGATGGAACTTGCGCCTGCCGCTATCGCTTTTACAATATCGCCTGTTTGTTTTATACCACCATCTGCTATAACCGGAATACCGGTACCACGTAAGGCCTTGGCGCATTCGTAAACTGCAAATAACTGTGGTACGCCTACGCCAGCAACGATACGTGTAGTACAAATAGAACCCGGCCCAATACCAACCTTAACAGCGTCGGCGCCGGCTGCTGCCAGGGCCAAAGCGGCATCGGCAGTAGCTATGTTACCTGCTATCACCTGCAGATCAGGGAACAGGATTTTAACATTACGCACCATGTCAATTACGCCTTTAGAGTGCCCATGTGCGGTATCTACCGTGATCACATCAACACCTGCTTGTACAAGGGCTTTAACCCGATCAATATTGTCTGCAGCAACGCCAACGGCGGCACCTACGCGCAAACGCCCAAATTCATCTTTACATGCGTTCGGGAAATTTTTGAACTTCTGTATATCCTTGAAGGTGATCAGTCCGCTTAAAATACCGTCTTTATCTACGACAGGAAGTTTCTCGATCTTATGATTCTGCAAAATTGCTTCTGCCTGAAAAAGTGTAGTACCCTGTGGTGCTGTGATCAGATTGGCGCTGGTCATTACCTCGCTAACCGGCCTGTCCATATCTTTCTGAAAACGCAGATCGCGATTGGTAATAATCCCCTTTAGCCTGCGCTCGCCATCAATGATCGGTATGCCACCTATTCTGAATTCGCGCATGATCTTAACTGCATCAGCAACTGTTGATGCTTCGTGTAAGGTAACCGGGTCCTGGATCATCCCACTCTCCGATCGTTTCACTTTACGCACTTCATCCGCCTGTGCCTGAATCGACATATTTTTGTGCAGAATACCCAAACCTCCTGCCTGTGCGATGGCTATAGCCAAAGCCGATTCGGTAACGGTGTCCATGGCAGCCGAAAGCACGGGAATATTTAACCTGATCTTTTGGGTTAAAAAAGAACTGGTATCAACATCGCGGGGTAGAACTTCTGAATAAGCCGGGAGTAATAAAACGTCGTCATAAGTTAAACCTTCGGCGACAAATTTGGATGAATCTAGTTGCATGGCAAATAATTATTTGGAGTTATTATTTGCCGGGCAAAGATAACTTTTTATTTCGGATTTCGGAATTTGGCTTCTAAAAATGTGAGATTTAACGAAATGTTAACTCAAAATTGCACTAACATGAGATATTAATACCGGATTTGAAATGAAAATCAGTCTTTAAGAATGCGGAGTGCCGAATGTTGATTTCGGAATTAATGAATAATTAAAATATGTTTCCATTTCGAAAATGGCATTTCGAAATTGACATTTCGCACTTCGCAATCCTTACTTCCCTTCCCTTAAAACTTTCCGACAATGACCCGGTAGAATTTTTCGAGATCAAAATATTTTTGCGCCAACCGAAGAATCTCTTCCGAAGTAATATTTTTTACAGCATCGGTATAACGCTCGTAATAGTCATAATCCAAACCTGCAAAATGGATATTCTTGAATTTATCCGCATGCGAAAAAACATTTTCCAGACTACCCAGTAATGAGCCCAGCATATAATTACGAACCAATGAAAGTTCGCTTTCCGGCACCAATTCGGTTTTTAGTAGTACGATCTCTTTTTCAATCTCGGCAACGGCAGCACGGCAAACATCGGCCCCTACTTCAGAGGCTATAAAAAACGCTGCACCTTTATCCAAAGAACTTAATCCCGATCCGATACCATAGGTATAGCCTTTATCTTCGCGGATATTTGCCATCAATCGCGATCCGAAATAACCACCCAAAATAGTATTTAATACCTGGAATGATGGGAAATCGGGGTGTTTTCGGTTGATAAGCGGTAAACCCATGCGAATAGCAGACTGTAATGCACCGGGCTTTTCAACCAGATAAACCCGTTCGGTAGATGGCTGAAGGGTAGGCTGGCTGATATCTGCGGCAACAGAATAATTGGTCCATTCCTGGCCAAAATGCAAAACGATCTGATCCAAAGTCGACTGATCAACTTTACCTGCTGCTATGATGGTACAATTTGCAGGCTGATACATTTGCCTGAAATGTTCGATCATATCCTGCCGCTGCAGTGTTTTGTAATCTTCGAAATTGGCTCCAAGGCCGTAAATGGTTTCACCATAAATAGCCTTATTGAAAGTGCGGCGAGCCACAACGTCATTTTTTTGCAAACTCACCTGTAGTTTTTGCTGCTGATTGCGCACAAAAGTTTCAATTTCTTTCTCCGGGAAAACCGAATCAGCGATCAATTCCTTTAATACCGGCAGGGTTTTCGACAAGTGTTTTGTGAGGGTATATAAAACTACCTGCGAATGATCGTAGCCGTAATCCACTTGCAGAAAAGCACCATAAAAATCAACCTGATCGGCAATTTGCGAAGCAGATAACCTGGATGTGCCTTCCGTTAACATGGTGTTGACAGCCACATTCAACAAAGGTTTTGCCGGATTAAAACGCAGATTTTTAAATAACCATTCGATACGTACCAGATCCTGATCGCCAGAATTAAAGGTAAAAATCTGACAACCGTTATCCAATTGAAAACGTTCTGGTCGTACTAAACTTATATTTTCTATCGCCCTGAATTCGGGTGCGGTTTTTCTATCTAATTTCATTTTTTCTGTCATTGGGGGCATTCGGGGCACTTGGCATTAGGTCATTGGGTTTTATTTAAAAAAAGAACCAAAGAAATAAACTATGTCAAAAATCAGCGGTCCAGACATCAGGCATCCGATCAAAAAAATGCCCAATAACTAATTATTATTATTTCTCTGCCAAATAAACCAGGGTGGAGGAATTTTCCTTCCGGAACACCTTCTTTGCTTCTGTTTGAATATTGGCAGCATTTACGTTGTTATATTTTTCAGTTTCATTATTCAGCATATCAGCATCACCAAACAGCTCGAATTGGGCAAGGTTCATGGCCTTATCCAACAGCGACATTTCCGAAAACACCATGGTTGATTCAGTTTTGTTTTTAACCTTGGTTAGTTCATCATCGGGCACAAGTTCAGCTTTTAATTTCTCCAATTCCTCCCATATAGCAGCTTCGGCAGTTTCAATGCTGATGTTTTCCAGGGGTTTTCCTTCAACTACAAACATACCGGCATCAAAACTACCCATGTTGTAGGCATGTATCTCGCTGAAAAGTTGCTTATCCTTTACCAATGTCCGGTGCAGTCGGGATGAATTACCACGGGAAAGAATATCCGAGATCAGGTCGAGTTCATAATAGCCTTCATCCAAACGGCCGGGCATGTGAAAGGCAATGTATAAATCATTCAGCGGAACTTTTCCGGAAACGGTTTCGCGGCGTGCTTCCAACTGTACGGGTTCTTTTGGCAGATCGCGCAGGTATTTTTCCCCTGCCGGGATCGGTCCGAACCATTTTTCTGCCAGTTCTTTGGCGCGCCCTGTACTTATATTGCCACCAATAACCACTATAGCATTTTGCGGATTATAATGTTTTTTGAAGAAAGCCTTCACATCAGCCATTTGAGCATCTTCAATGTGCTTGATCTCTTTGCCAATGGTTGCCCAGCGATAGGGGTGCCTGTGATAAACCAGGGGGCGTAATTTGAGCCAAACATCGCCATAGGGCTGGTTAAGGTAGCGTTGTTTAAACTCTTCAATAACTACATTACGCTGCACCTCCAGGCTTTTTTCGCTAAACGCCAGGCTGAGCATGCGATCACTTTCGAGCCAAAATGCTGTTTCGATATTGGCTGCGGGCAAGGTGATATAATAATTGGTAATATCATTGCTTGTAAAGGCGTTATTTTCGCCTCCTACCCGCTGTAATGGCTCGTCATATTGTGGGATATTAACAGAGCCGCCAAACATCAGGTGTTCGAACAAATGCGCAAAGCCTGTTTTATCGGGGTCCTCATCACGTGCGCCCACATCGTATAATATATTCAAAACAGCCATCGGTGTGGTATGATCTTCATGCACCAACACCCTTAAGCCGTTATCCAGTGTAAACCGGTTAAATTTTACCATAGGTATCTTTGAGTTTTTAAAACGGAGAGCAAAGGTAGGTATTTGTAGGGTTTAGTTGTAGTGGTTACTGTTGGTTGTATTGGTTGTCCCGATAGCTATCGGGATGGTTTTATTGGTTGTATTAGTTGTCCCGATAGCTATCGGGATGGTTTTATTGGCTGAATTGGCTTATTTGGTTGGGCATTGAGCATTAGGCATTAATAATTAATTAGTCATCGCCGAAACAAATGCCAAATGACTAATGCCTAATGACCAATGCCTAATGCCAACCACAACTTAATTCCTAATTAAATTTTATTGTAAATTTTCTTAGAAGTATTATATTTGTCATTGTTATCAACAGCTGTTGATTAATTGTTAAGGCGTACCCTAAATCTCTTTATTAATTTTAGTCACGATGACACAGTTGCAGCTTATTCAGCATCTTTCAACTTTTGATACTTTCAAGGTTATCAAGTTTCGCAGCAAACTAAAGGAACAGAGTTTTACGCTGAATGAACTGGTAGATCTTACCTATCATAGTGATTTTAAAATTGCACTGAAAGCCTCTAAAATATTACACTATATCCTCTACCGTTTCCCTGCAAATTATATAAATGAGGTGAGTTACCTTATTGCAAAAGTAGATCAGGTAGAATACCCCGGCTGTAAAATATATTTTGCCAAAATACTAGCGCAACTTACTTCGCCCGAAATGCAGCGGGATATGCGTAAAAAGATCAAAGAAATTGAATTAGATAAAGTTGCTGAGCTATGTTTTTCCTGGCTTCGCGACCCCAAAATGCTGACAAGTGTCAGAGCTGCTGCAGCAGAAACACTTTTCAACCTGCGTCACCGATATCCATGGATCGCTGAAGCCCTTTCCCGCGATCTGGAAGCTTTACTACCTAATGCCTCACCCCTGCTGGCTTCAAAAGCAAACTTCGTATTGAGCTTCCTGCATTGCGAGGATTGAGTTGAGGTTAGTTATCGGTTATCAGGTATCCGATATTAGGTGTTGGGTGCCTGAAATCTGTAGAATTTTTGCATTTATTAAGAAATTTAGGTCGCCGGCTAAAATCGTAATCAATCAAACTGATACCCAATACCTGATACGCGACACCCGATAATCGATAACAGATACCCGATACCCAACAACCATGTTAACGCATGACGAATTGATAAAAGAGATCAGCAAAACCCTGGCAAAAACCAAGGTGATCAAATTAATTGCTATCCTGCGGGAACAACAGTTTGAATTGCGCGACCTTGTTGACATTACATTTAATGACGATAACGGTATTGCCTTTCGTGCAGCATGGTTGCTGGAAAACTTTTATTTGAAAAATCCTGAAGGCTATATTGACCAGATCAGCCACTTATTATCACGCCTTCCCGAAATCAAAAACCCTTCCTGCAAACGCCATTATACTAAAATCATTGAACATATCACCGACCCAAAAGCACCACCGGCAATCCGACAGAAATTGTTGGAGATAGACCTTGAGCCGGTTGTCGAAACTTTATTCGACTGGTTGATAGACCCGAAAGTTAAGATAGCCGTTAAAGTATTCGCCGCTACAGCCTTATTTAACCTCCGCGAGCGCTACACCTGGATCAAAGATGAACTGGCCGGTCAGCTCCGCTTTATGCTGCGCGATGGTAGTGCTGGGATACAATCAAGGGGGAAAAAACTACTGGATAAACTCTCCGCATAGTCTTTTTAATACACACTTGGTCCAACCCCAACCTGTAACGAAACATTAGTTTTTATTACTTTTGATAGCACCGAAAAACGGTGTCTATTTCAAAACACAATGGCATTTGACGAAAAACTTGGCGACCGTATCCGGGAAGCAATGGTTGATTTACCGCAGGTACATGAAAAGCGAATGTTTGGCGGCCTTTGCTTCATGGTTTATGATAAAATGTGTGTGGGGGTAGTTAAAGATGAAATGATGTGCCGCATTGATCCCGCAGTTTACGAACAGGCGCTTGAATTACCGGGATGCCGCGAAATGGATTTTAATGGCAAACCCATGAAAGGCTATGTTTTTGTGGATGAGTTTGGCAGGCGCACCCAGGCCCAATTTACCTATTGGATAGGTTTATGCCTCGATTATAATCAACGCATTAAAGTCGCTAAGAAAAAGTAGTCCGGTTAAATTACACCCATGAAGATCAATAAAGATTCGCTCGATTTTTTAACAACCCTCGGGCAAAATAATAACCGCGACTGGTTTAACGCCAACAAAGAACGCTACCAGGTGGCGCGCCAAAAAATAGTAGATTTTGCCGATGCGCTGATCGTGGAAATGAATAAACACGACCGGATTGAAACGATATCAGGCACACGCTGTATGTTCAGGATCTATAAAGATGTGCGCTTTTCCAAAGAAAAGATTCCTTACAACAAACACTGGAGCGGCTCGCTGAAACGGGCTACCAAAAAATTGCGGGGTGGATATTATTTTAGAATAGAACCGGGCAACTCAGGCATTGCAGGTGGTTTTTGGGGGCCGAATGCAGAGGATATAAAGCGCATCCGGGAGGATATTGATGCCAATTACGGCGACTGGCAAAAACTGCTATCTGACCCGCTGATCATCACTACATTCGGTCAATTAGAAGGTGAAAAGCTGGCCACAGCACCACGCGGATATGATAAAAATCACCCGGCTATTGAACTGCTTCGTTACAAGCAGTTTATATTGCGCCATCGATTTACCGACGAGGAAGTATTAGCCGATGATTTTTTAGCAAAAGTTGTTGATGCCTATCAACAACTGCGCCCATTTTTCGATCATATGAGCGAAGTACTCACTAATGACGCTAATGGGATTAGTTTGTTTTGAAATACGGAATTATCTTAATTCTTCATCATTATCCTGGGTTTTTACCGCCCAGAATACCCACATCATAAAGGTAATGCCCAGTGCCAGGTACGGCGAATAGAAAGCTGAAATAACTGCGATGGCGTAAATCAATATCCCCGCCAATTGCCCGCGCATCATGGTGTTGAACCAAAGCAGACTTTTTTCGGGCGAGATCAGTAACTTTTTGTTATTGATGATCCCAAGGTTTAACAAATACATACTTATGGTGATAGAACCTGTGAATCCGGCATAAAAGGCCACAGCAGTATTGCGGGCATCTGTATAAATAAATGTGCCAACCATTCGGGTAGGAAAGGGAAATAATACTACCAGCAGCAAAACCAAACCATTCAATAAAATGATCCAATGATTGGTAGCACGCAAGTGTTTGATCACCTGATTATGCCCCATCCAAATCAGCAAAACTGTGGCAAATGAGTTAAAATAAGCGAAATACTCCGGCCATTTCTCCAGGATTTTTTGCCATAGATCGTTATTGCTTGCGCCGGTATATTCTTTTATGCCGATCTCTACCGCCAGCAAGGTAATGGCTACACCAAATATCCCATCGCTGAATGCCTCCAATCGGCCGGTTTGTTTTTCCATTATATGATATATCGCTGGTTTTCGGCGAGCCTAAATATAATATTTCTGCAAACAGCCTGATATTTATTTGGAACAATAAAGTTTATTTCACAACCTTGATCTGGGTAACTATGATATAATGATAGGTAGCAAAAACACCGGTATCCAGTTTGTAAGACAGTTGGACATTGACCGGAAATTTGGTATTTGGGTCGAGGCCCAATTGCTCCAGACTTGCTTGGATATGATAATATGAAGGCGGATTTTTCGCAGTATCATTATTGAGGGTGATCAACAATCCCCCGCACATTGGAGAAGGACACAGGCGCATATCATAGCCAAGTAATACACCGGAATGGGCCGGCACTACCGTGTTTTTTTTGCATGCCGCAAAAACAAACATGACCAAAACAAGAAGCAGCAACTTTTTCATGACTCTGATTTTTAATAGATTACGAACAGAAGAAAGCTTTTGCTACAGCTAAATTAAAGAAAAAGCATATTAGCTACTCGCAAAAAATCGAAAACAGAATTCTGAATTTTGAATGATGAATTAAATAAACACATCAATATTCGAAATTCAGAATTCTGCGTTCGATATTAACTATCCCGCATTTAGGTATCACACTCAAACACGGAACCAGTTCATGCGTGCGCTGTTTCTTTCGGATTCAGGAAAACAAACTGGTTATCAAACATATCCAAACGGATATGGCTGTCCTTATCTACCTTGCCTGCCAGTATCTGTTTCGACAATTCGTTCAGGATTTTTTTCTGAATGACACGTTTCAGGGGCCTTGCACCATATTGCGGATCATAACCTAATTGAGCCAGCCAGTCCAATGCTTCTGCTGAAGCGTCCATATGAATACCAAGTTCTTCCAGGGTAGTTTGCAACTGGGCAAACTGCAGTTTCACGATATCTGCTATCTCATCACGACTAAGTGGTGTGAACATGATGATCTCATCTATCCGGTTCAAAAACTCCGGACGGATAGTTTGCCTTAACAGTTCAAACAGCTGAGTCTTGGTTCTGGCGATCACTTTATCCTTATCGTCCTCATCAAAATTCTGGAAATTCTCCTGGATGATATTCGATCCAATATTGGACGTCATGATAATGATGGTATTTTTAAAGTTTACCACCCGGCCTTTGTTGTCGGTCAGCCTGCCATCGTCCAACACCTGTAAAAGTATATTGAATACATCCGGATGTGCCTTTTCGATCTCGTCCAATAAAATAACACTGTAAGGTTTTCGACGCACAGCTTCGGTTAATTGTCCGCCTTCATCATAACCCACATAGCCCGGAGGCGCGCCGATCAACCTCGAAACTGCATGGCGTTCCTGATATTCCGACATATCAATACGTACCAGCGCACCTTCATCATTAAAAAGGTATTCAGCCAATGCCTTGGCAAGCTCAGTCTTTCCTACTCCGGTAGTACCCAGAAAGATAAAGGAACCGATAGGTTTACGCTTGTCATGTAAACCGGCGCGACTACGGCGAATAGCATCGCTGATAGCCTCTATGGCTTCATCCTGACCAGCTACACGTTTATGCAGTTCATCCTCCAGGTGTAGCAGCTTTTCGCGCTCACTCTGTATCATTTTTGAAACCGGGATACCTGTCCACCGCGAAACCACGCCTGCAATATCTTCAGCAGTCACTTCTTCCTTCAGCATGCGGTGATCTTTCTGGTTCTCCAGCAGAACAGCTTTCAGCTTTTCAACTTCATCCTGGGTGTCTTTGATACGTCCGTAGCGTAATTCGGCTACTTTTCCGTAATCGCCCGCACGTTCAGCCTGTTCGGCTTCCAGTTTATAGTTCTCAATTTGTTCAACTTTTTGGTTGATGTTGTCTACTACATCTTTTTCACTTTTCCACTGTGCACGTAATGAATCGCGACTAGCAGATAAATTGGCGATCTCCTCGCTCAGTTCGCTCACCCGCTTTTCGTCTTTTTCACGTTTTATAGCCTCGCGCTCAATTTCCAGCTGCATGATCTTCCGATCCAATTCATCCACTTCTTCGGGTACGGAGTCCATTTCCAAACGCAGTTTTGATGCAGCCTCATCCATCAGGTCTATCGCTTTATCGGGCAAAAACCTGTCGGATATATATCGTTGCGACATTTCAACGGCAGCGATAATAGCCTCGTCTTTGATATGCACCTTGTGGTGGGTCTCGTAACGTTCTTTTAGTCCACGCAGGATTGAAATAGCATCCTGTGTATCCGGCTCATCCACCAATACCATCTGGAAACGACGTTCCAGGGCTTTATCCTTTTCAAAAAATTTCTGGTATTCGTTCAGGGTTGTTGCACCAATTGCTCTGAGTTCGCCGCGCGCAAGGGCTGGTTTCAGGATATTGGCAGCATCCATCGCACCTTCCCCGCCACCGGCACCAACCAGGGTATGTATCTCGTCAATAAAGAGTACGATCTCGCCATCAGCATCGGTAACCTCTTTGATAACGGCCTTCAAACGTTCTTCAAATTCGCCTTTATATTTTGCACCGGCAATCAGGGCACCCATATCCAGCGAATAAACGGTTTTGCTTTTCAGGTTCTCGGGTACATCACCTTTGATGATCCGGAAAGCGATACCTTCCGCGATAGCAGTTTTACCTACACCGGGCTCTCCAACCAAAATCGGATTGTTTTTAGTACGACGGGATAATATTTGTATCACCCGCCTGATCTCTTCATCCCTGCCAATAACCGGGTCAAGTTTACCCGACTCTGCATATTCGTTTAGGTTGCGGGCATATTTGTTTAACGCATTATAGGTAGCCTCAGCATTCTGATCGGTTACTTTACTGTTCCCCCGTAATGCAATAATAGCCTTTTTCAGGTCCTTCTCGTTTACACCAGCATCTTTTAAGGCCGTTCCTGTTTTGCCATTGGCTGCCAGAATACCCAGTAAAATATGTTCTACCGAAACAAACTCATCTTTAAATTCTTTTAGGTACGATTGTGCCTTTTGCAGGGCCGTATTCACGTCGGTTGAGAGATAAATATCACTTCCGCTCACTTTGGGAAAAGCTGAGATCTGCTGATCCAGCACTTCATTAAGGCGGTTCAGGTTAACATTCAGCTTTTTGAGCAGGTAGCTAACCACATTCTCATCAACCAATAACAAGCCTTTGAGCAGGTGTGCACTTTCTATGGCCTGCTGCTGATTTCCGGCAGCTATCTCGGAAGCCTTTTGCACTGCCTCCTGGGCCTTTATCGTAAAATTGTTGAAATTCATATTTAATACCACTCAAAACAACTGCCATAGCTTAGTTGATGCTAAAATGACATTAAACATTGGCCCGGGGAGGACAATTTGTCTACATTTACGGTGCTAACTCAAACATTTTCAGCCATAAAGGCCAGCTTTTTTGAGTTTAAGTGCCTATTTTTATATTTTTGATCAAGCATTACAATCCGGATAAGTTTTGAGTAGTCAGCCTTATAAAAGAGTTTCAGGTAAGTTACGCGCTTCCTATCGCGACTACTACACCCTAAAAAATCTGGGTGCAGTACGAACCGGTAGTATCATCTTCCTTATCCTGAATATCATCCTGCGCATACTCTATTCCGTTTTTCCGGAGAGTTTGACCCGGGCGCAAAACTATCCTGAGTTCAACTATACCAACTGGATCTACATTTGCATCACGCCGGTTTTTCTGGGTGGTAGTTACCTGCTGATCTACCTGTTCAAACGGCAGAAAAAAGCGGATGCTTTTATGGGCATCTTCATTTTCGCCTTTGCTTTTTTCATTATTTTCTGCGGGATGTATTCCAGTTTCATTGCTACCTCCGACCCGCGTAACGCCCTGACCCTGTACCTTACAGCACTCAGTATCATCAGCGTAGTGTTTGTGCTCGAAAGCCTGGAAACTCTCCTGTTGATCATTCTAACTGAACTGGCATTTACCTACCTGCTCTACTACAATGCCGCCGAGCCAATGGAAATGGTGTATAACCAATTGATATCGGTAACCCTGTTGTTTTGTTTTTACTTTATATCACGCTATTTCTACACCTATAAATCGAGTCACTTTTTGCAGTTGGTGGATATCAGTGAAAAGAATATCGCCATTGAAAAAGCCAATGCCTTCAAAAACGAGATCCTTGGCATGGTGGCCCACGACTTACGCAACCCCATCGGTGCCGTGGAAACCATTGCTATGATGATGGAAATGGAGGATGTTGATAAAGACACCCACGAAAACCTGGAGATGATCAAAGCTTCCTGCGCTAAAGCCAGGGGCATTATTTCCGACCTGCTGCAGGCTGCCAATAACGAAAATATCAATATCATCGATACCCAGCGTACCGAGCTCAACCACTTCCTGAAAAGGATCATCAGCGACTGGAAAGTGCAAAAGAACGCTAAAAATAACCTGATTCTGATCGGCTCAAAAAAACAACTGTTTGCCGAGATCAATGCCGAAAAATTTCAACGGGTGATCGACAACCTGATTACCAATGCCTTAAAATTCTCGAAAGAAAACGGTAAAATTGATATATACCTCAGCGAAAAAGACAACCAGGCTGTGATTGAAGTACGCGACTACGGCGTAGGTATACCAGCCGATATTCTTCCATTTATATTTGAGCGCTTCTCTAAAGCGCGCCGCCCCGGTGTTCGCGGCGAACAATCTACCGGCCTCGGCCTCAGCATTGCCAAACAGATCATTGAAAACCACAAAGGAACCATCGAAGTTACCAGCGAGGACCGCAAAGGGTCGACGTTTACGATACGGGTGCCGCTTGTGGAGTAGGCAATTGGGCATTGGGTCCTTTTAGTCCATGGTCCATAGTAAAGGGCTGGTGGTAAATAGTCTATTGTAGCGGGCTCATGGAATCGTCGCAAAGTTGTTGGACATATCTTCATTATTATATGCAAGAAAACCATGGACTATGGACCATGGTCTATGGACTATGCACCAAAGAACCGCGAATCAAAATTAACAAGGAACAACTCCTTCGTTGCCCGTGTGCATGCGGTGTAGAACCAGCGGAGGAAATCCATGTTGAGCATTTCGTCAGTGAGGTAGCCCTGATCGATGAAGACGGCGTCCCATTGCCCGCCCTGGGCTTTGTGGCAGGTGATGGCGTAGGCAAATTTTATCTGTAAGGCATTGTAATAGGGATTTTGCTTCAGCTCGTCGTATTTGGCTTTTCGGCTTTTGATGTGGTCATAGTCTTTCATTACTTCCAGGAAGAATTCCTTTTGGTCGGATGCCGGGAGCGCGGGTGATTCGGTATAGAGGGTGTCGAGCAGTATCTTACATTCCAGCGTGGGGTATTCGGCATAGTCGATAAACTCCAGCTGCACATCGGCAAAACGTTTGCCATACAGTTCCTCCACTTTACGCACCCGGCGGATACGTGCAATATCGCCATTGGCAATAAAATCAGTACTGCTTTCTTCGCCGCCCTGCAGCCAAAAATAGTTGTTGCGCACTACCATCACCTGGTCGCCGCCGGTAAGTTCTTCCTCGCGATACAAGATGCGACCGCGGATCTGCCGGTTGTACAGGTTAGCGTTTTTGTTAGAGCGGCAAATAACCAGCGTATTTTCGTGCCCGTATTTGTTGTAGGCGTAGTTTAATCCTTCCTCCAGTTTCTCGCCCGTCATCCTGAAAACATCCTTATAGCCTTTGGTGGTGATATGCGGTGCGATGATATTGTTGGTGCGGATCAATTCGCGCATGGCGGTAACGTTAAGCAGGATGCCCGAGTCTTTCTCCTGCCGCAAAACGTCTGTCAGCTCAAACGTGAAGATGTCCAGTGCGAAGGTTTTTTTCATCAGGTTAAAATCCAGCGCAGGGCTATCAGTTGAGCCAACCGGCGGCAACTGTGCAGTATCTCCAACCAGAACCAGTTTGCAGTTTTTAGTATTGTAAACATAACTTACCAGATCGCGCAAAAGTGTTTCGTGGTTGCCGCTGGCTGCTTCATCCGAGATCATGGATGCTTCATCCACAATAAACAGGGTATTTGCAGCAATATTTTCGGCTATACGGAAGGGCTCGTCCAAACCCATGGCCGATTTACGCCTGTATATCTTTTTATGAATTGTAAACGCTTTGCGCCCCGAATAGCCGGTGATTACCTTAGCAGCTCTACCTGTAGGCGCCAGCAATATGGAGCGATAATTATAAGCTCTCAGCGCCTTGACCAGCGCCCCAACAACCGTTGTTTTACCGGTTCCGGCATACCCCTTTAAAATGAAACATTCATCTCCATTATCGCTTAGCAAAAAGGCATGCAGCTTTTCAAACAGCTCCAACTGCTGGGGAGTAGGCTCATGCGGAAAAGCCTGTGCTATCTGATCAGGAGAGGGCATGAGCAAAAATGCCGAAATTATTGTGAATTGGGAGTTAGGGATCGGGATTTTTTGAAGGGGGTATTAGTTGAAGGCAGGCTTTAATGCGCTGCATGCTTTTGAACACGATTTTCAGGAGCGGTTTTTAGATTTACAAGAATCTTTTCCATGGCCGGTGCTTTACATTCGCCCAGAGTGAGCCACGGAAACGTAGTAACTAAATTTACGAAGCTTTAAAACCTTAGTAAGTTTAACGGAGGTGCAGCTAATCAGTGATTCGTTAACCAGTGATTAGTTAATTAGTGATTACTCCATTAGTCACAAATTACGAACCGGTACAACCATACAACTAATTCAACCAATACAACCAATACAACCAATATAACTACTTCTCTCCCAGATACGCGGCCAACTTCAAAATACTCTTAGCCGCAACAGCAATCTGCTCCTGTGCTTCAGTCCAGTTTCTTTGTTCTATCGCTTCGCGGATGCCGGGTAATGTTTTGGCGTCGTAGCCCGTGTAAAAGCCTGAGGCGTATAGCGTATGCTTAAACCAGGGACGATGCGGGAGGCCTTCGGCTGTTAACAATTGCTGTTCGGCCCGGTAAAGGCGTTCGTTCAATTGCTGTGTATTCTGGCCATCCTGCAGCGCTTTATCCCATATCAGTGCAAAAGCGTTGGTGCTTTTCTTCAAACTGTCCAGCGCATTTTTGAGCGGCGCAAAATCAAGCTGTGGCACTTCACCTTTTGGTTTTGGCGAAAGCAGGTTTTTGCTGGGATCATTGCTCAGGTTGTACAGGTTGGCAGCAATGAGCTGATTTTCGAGTACGGTGCTTTTGCGTAAATTGTTCAGCAGATCGGTCAATTCGGTTGAGTAGCGGTCGACCGTGTTATAAAGCTCTCTAAAATCAAAAGGCAACACGTCGGCATCGGCCATACGCAGGGCAGCGTGACCGGATATTTTGGCCAGCGCAACGCCATATTCAAAAGTGGGATCTTTAAAACGTTTGTAATGATCATAGGAGTCGTAAATTGAATGGTATTCGCCCCCATCGCCTTCACCGCCAAACTCCAGGTCGAGGGTTGGTATACCATCATGCTGCAGGAATGATTCAAAATCTGAGCCTCCACCCAGCGGACTAAGACGAATCTCCTTGCGGTTAAGCAATTCCGTTTTTTCCGAATCTGTGCCTGCGCTGACAACATCTTTGGCCCGGCGCCGTTCAAAAACACTCACTTTGGTTTGTGGGTCGGTAACCGATTGACTTACTTCAGTCAAAAAAGCTTCCAAAGTATTGGACCCGCCGGCACTTAAAAAGCCGCGGGTGTTACCATCAGTATTGATATAGATAACCGCTTTTTTCTGCAGTTCCTGCTCATGATCTTCTACAAACTCGGTTGAGCCCAATAAGCCCGGCTCCTCCCCATCCCATGAACAATATACGATAGTACGTTTTGGCCGCCAGCCGGTTTTAAGCAGGTCGCCAAGGGCTTTGGCTTCGTCCAGCAAGGCAGCTTGTCCGCTTATCGGGTCATTGGCACCATTTACCCAGGCATCATGGTGATTACCCCGGATCACCCATTCATCCGGAAAAGTTGAGCCTTTGATCTTTGCGATCACGTCATAGGCAGGCACAATGTCCCAATTAAAAGCAAGCTTCAAATGCACCACGGCATCGCCTGCAATATGGTAGGTAATGGGCAGCCCCCCTCTCCATTCGGGCGGAGCAATAGTTCCGCTCATGGCCGAAAGCAAAGGCAGTGCATCATGATAACTTATAGGTAATACCGGTATTTTGGTAAATACTTTAACATCTTTTATATCTAGTCGCTTTGCATTTTTGGTAGCCCCCACTCCCGGAGTCAAAGGGTCGCCGGAGTATAAACCCTCTGTAACTGCGCCGCGCTGAACACCATATTCACCTTTAAAAGCACCCCTGGGGTACACATCGCCAGCACCGTAGCCGTCATCTGCCGGATCGGAATAAATGATACAACCTACGGCTCCATGTTCGGCAGCTACCTGTGGCTTTATACCGCGCCAGGAATTGCCATATTTGGCGATGGCAATTTTACCTTTTACGCTGATACCCATCAAGGCCAGTTTTTCATAGTCGGCAGGCAAACCATAGTTGACATAAACAAGCTGGCCGCTAACGTCGCCATCAATACTGTAGGCGTTGTAGGTTGGCAACTGACCCTTTTGCCCGCTGGTAGCATCTTCGGGCAGCGTAGGCTCCGCTAATATTGCTGTGTATTTTGTGGGGGAAGTTAATTCGAGTAACCGGGTTTTAGGCGTAGGAAACAACACATAATAAGTTTCTATATGGGCATCCAGACCAAAACTTTTATAGCGGGCCAATATCTTTTCGGCTACGATCTTTCCGCCCGGAGAACCAATATGGTGCGGAATGGAAGAAAGATCTTTTATTGTCTCGCTAATACGTTGCGGACTAAGCGAAGCATCAAATGTGGTTTCAACCTCCCTTTGTTTTGCTGAAGAAGCAGCGGTAAAGCCTTTGATGGGCTGTTGTGCATATGCGGTGGCAATTAAACCACAAAAAATAAGTAGCGCGTGAATTTTCATCGAAATTATTTGAAGCTGTAAGATATAGTTTTTTGCCCGAAAACTTTATTGGGTTTGTTAATTGGTGATTTGTTGATCAGTGATTATTTAAAAGTTATTTATGATTAACGAAAAATGCCTGATGCCCGAAATGGACAAAGCAATCGCAAGGAGGACGGTAATGTGGTTTTTTTAATGTGGTACTAATATTTTTCTAAATGCTTAGCATCCTGGCCTAAAGGCAAACCTTGCGATTGCCACGTCGCCCCCCTTTACCACAGGCCCAGGCAGGCTCCTCGCAATGACAATAAAAATAAAATGCCTAATGACAAATGCCCAATGCCTAAGGCCCCTATTGTTAGAATCACAGATTTAGGATGATTTCTCTGATTTCACAGATTTTTAAATTTGAATGGCAATGACCCAATATCTAATCCCCAAACTTCCCGATAGCTATCGGGACAACTATTTCAACCATTACAACCATCCCGATAGCTATCGGGACAACTAAT
>CAISPD010000264.1 GCA_903887275.1 uncultured Mucilaginibacter sp. | reverse complement strand
TTTTACCAGTTTTTGGTAATAACTAATAACCTCGGCATAGGTTGCGGTATAGTTTTTATCGCTGCTTGCCTCAAAAGGAGTTAGTTGTGCTTTGGCTTGTACAAACAGGACGCAACATAACAGGATCAGAATAAATCTTCTCATCAAATTGAAATTTTAACAAAGATAATCGAGGGTTTCAATTATAGTTGTTTGTAAGGCGAATTATACATTGGGTAGTAGCGCTTTGCGCAAGGCGGTTGGTATAGGTAGCAGGAAAGCTTAAATATGGTATGCCTTTTATCAGGTACCCGCAATTTCTTCCTGCACTTTTTTTGGAAGGCTATGAAGCACAAGCATGTATGAATGGTCGATCATATCAATGATCTGTTTCCTGCTTAAACTGCCATTGGTATTTACCGTGTTCCAGTGTTTTTTATTCATATGGAAACCGGGTTGCACTTCGGAATACCGTTCGCGCAGCTCAATGGCTAATTCAGGATCGCATTTAACATTAAATTGGGTGCCAACCGAAATACTGGTAAGCAGGAAAAGCTTTTCGCCAACTTTAAACACCAGCGTGTCTTCGCCAAAAGGAAGGCCTTCCGTTACACCCGGTTTGGCCAGGCAATAATCGCGTATTTCTTCCAGGTTCAAAGCTTTAGAAACGTCTGATCAGCTTATTGTAAGAGGTGATATTGCCAAAATTGAATTTAACCCCTACCACGATCTGGCGGTATTGGTTACTCGCGTTATTTTTGAAGACGTTAGACGGATCATCGTAACCATCCAAACCTTCACCAAAAACCAAACTGTGTACATAGCCGATGTCTATCGCCATATAGGGTTCGGAGTACTCGTTAAATAATTTAAACTCATATCCAAACCTAAGCGGAACGGTCATGTTGATACTGTTATCGGATCCCGGAAAAACGTAGGTTAAGGGACCGTTTTGAGGGTAAACGTTGGTGCGCTGTACGGTATTGTTGTTAAAAACAAAACCTACACCGGTACCGAAGTAAAAATTTTTGATCACATTCAGCAAGTCATTTTGCGAATAATCAATTACTTCTCCCAACTGGAAGTCGGCATGTAGAATAAAAGCTTCGTAATGATTGGTGAATTGACGCCCATATTTATCTTTTGCAGGTGTAAGACCACCTCCAGACAAAGTTCCAAATTGTAACTCGGCAGCAACCGGGATATAGGGGCTATAATTGTAAATAAAATTGATACTTGTGGCGATGTGATTGTCCTGCCGGGCAATGTTGGTATAGCCCCTTTCATAGCTTACATCCAGACCGATGCCGAATTCTTTGTAGTTATAACCCATTTGTGCTTTTGCCAGCACTACAGAAAACACGAAAACGAAAAGTAAAATGAGTTTTTTCAATGGCTAATTTTAATCAATATTGTACAATCGTTCTGAACACGCCCAATTATGGCTTGTCAAAAATAAAATTTCTAATGATATAATCGTCAATTATGGAGCTAAATTCCACGTTAAATTTTACTGTTGCACAACGCTTTCTGCATTATGTAACCATAGATACCCAGTCTGATCCCGCTTCTGACTCAGTCCCATCGACCGAAAAACAGAAAAACCTGGGAATTGTTCTTGTAAACGAATTAATTGCTATAGGGTTACATGATGCCCACATTGACGAATACGGGTATGTTTATGCAACTATACCAGCAAATAGCGAAAAAGCAGACATACCGGTTATTTGCTTTTGCTCGCATATGGATACTGCCCCCGATTGCAGTGGCAGTAACGTAAAGCCAATTGTACACCAAAACTACCAGGGCGAGGATATTGTGCTGCCGGATGACCCCAGCCAGGTCATCCGCCTGGCTGATCATCCTCAGCTTGGATCGCAGATCGGAAACGACCTGATCACCACAAGCGGCAAAACACTGCTGGGAGCCGATAACAAAGCGGGCGTTGCCGAAATAATGGATGCCTGTTATCAGCTTGTTAACCACCCTGAAATAAAACACGGTACGATCAGGATTTTATTTACGCCTGATGAAGAGATAGGCAGGGGTGTTGACCATGCAGACATAAGGAAACTCGGTGCTTATGCCGCCTATACAATGGATGGCGAAAGCGCCGGAAATCTGGAAAATGAAACTTTTTCGGCCGATGGGGCAAAGTTGACCATCAATGGGATCAGTTCGCACCCGGGTTTTGCAAAGGGCAAAATGCAGAGTGCCATTAAAATTGCCGCTGAGATCATTGCTGAATTACCTCATTCGCTCTCGCCCGAACATACTGAAGGGAAGCAAGGTTTTGTACACCCGGTTAGTATAAAAGGTCAGGTGGAGCAAGCGGAAATTGATTTCATTATCCGCGATTTTGATGATGAACGGCTAATCCAGCATGCGGAAGTTATCCGCGAAACAGCAAACGGCGTCATCGCAAGATTTCCCGGAACCAGTTTTACGCTGGATATAAAACCGCAATACCGCAACATGAAAAAGGTACTTGACAAACACCCCGAAATTGTAGCCTACGGATTGCAAGCTATTGAGCGTGCCGGGCTTGATGCCAGATTATGCAGTATCCGTGGTGGGACCGATGGTTCGAGGTTATCTTTTATGGGATTGCCTTGCCCTAACATTTTTGCCGGCGAGCATGCCTTCCACAGCAAACACGAATGGGTATCTATTCAGGATATGCAAAAAGCCGTAGAAACTATTTTGCATTTGTGTATGATCTGGGAGGAGGCAACTTAGTCCGAAAGTCCCCATAAGTCATAAAGTTCGGACTTATGCGGGTTTCCGGTGTTCCGAACTACCTTTCTGCCAATAAATTATCCGTTAACTTCTCAAATTCAGCGATAAATTCGGTGTAATATTTACCAGTGCCCGGGCCGCTGAAGCCGGTATGTATCTTACTTACATTACCATACTTATCGATAATGATGGTTGTTGGGAAGCCCATGTAGTTTGCCAGTTGAGGTATACTCTTTACGGGTTCCCCGGCAGCAGGGGTATAGCCAGTGATCAATAAAGGATAAGGCACATTAAACCTTGTTTTAAGTTGCTGCAAAGTGGTTTTTGATTTCGCAAAATCTGTTGTGCGCTCATAAGCCAGTCCAATGATCTCAACGCCTTTTGCATGATATTTTTTATAGTAGTTGTTGACGAAATAATTTGTTTCGTCCATACAATTAGGACACCATGATCCCATAAACTGTATGATCACCACTTTATTTTTAAAGCGGGCGTCGCTCAATGAAACTTTTTTGCCATTGATATCCGGGAATGTAAACGCAATTTTTGTAAAGCCGGGTTTAAGTTTTGTAAGCGCATAGGCATCGGGTAATGCAGCTTTTGGATCCCGCTTTGCGCTCCATTGGCTAACACTGGAAGAGCCGGCATAGTGCTCGCCGTTTGAAAGGTTATTGTTATCTGTAATATCTGCAATAAATGTATAGGCATGACCACCATCAAAAGTGGAGAGGTAGAGTTTATTGTCTTTAATGGTACCTTCTAAAAAACGATCGTCGCCGGTGGTAGTCAGGAAGGTGCCGGTAACCCTTGAGCCAACCTGGGTAAATTCGCCAACCGTGGTATCTGCTTTCCCGTTATCAACAAATACAGCGCTCCAGCGGCCCCCAAGTTTATAAGTAGTTGGAGAAACTTCGCTGAAAAAGCGCCAGGCTTTGCCCGGCTCGGCATGAAAGTCCATCGAGGCATCGCTGTCTCCATAATGTTTTATCCATGCGCCTTTTAAGCCTTCGGCGTCGAGCTTTAGTTTAAATTCGGAGTTAAAGAGTGGCATCCGGATAAAAACCGAATCACCCACCTGCCGGATAGTTGTCACTTTAAAACGCTCGGCAGCATTATGAATAAAAATCTGCTGTTTTGTTCCCAACTGTTTTACATCAAAAACAAAAGGTATCAGGGCACCTGATTTAGTTTTTAATTCGCCTCGCCATACGCCGTTTTTTAAATGACTTTGCGCAAAAGCTAAGGCAGTAAAAAGAGTGAAGGAAAAAATTAGTAAAAAATATTTTGCTCGCATTTGAAAGTCTATTGATTTACTATAGTTTCCAAAGTAAAGCAAAAAGATGCTATTATTTGAGTACCTCGCGTGAAATTACAATCCTTTGAATTTCTGAAGTGCCCTCGTATATCTGTGTTATCTTGGCATCTCGCATCATACGTTCAACATGGTATTCTTTTACGAAGCCGTAACCACCGTGAATTTGAACCGCTTCAACGGTAGTTCTCATAGCAACTTCCGAGGCATAGAGCTTAGCCATCGAGCTAGCCTGGGCATAAGGAAGCCCCTGATCTTTTAGCCAGGCAGCTTTGATACATAAAAGGCGAGCCGCCTCGATCTCGGTAGCCATATCGGCCAGTTTAAATTGTATCGCCTGCAGATCGGCTATTGATTTGCCGAAGGCTTTGCGCTGCTTAGAATATTCCAAAGCCAGTTCATAGGCTCCGGAAGCAATACCTAAAGCCTGTGCGGCTATGCCTATGCGCCCGCCCTCCAGCGTTTTCATGGCGAATTTGAAGCCAAAGCCATCCTCGCCGATCCGGTTTTCTTTTGGCACTTTTACGTCAGAAAACATCAGCGAATGCGTATCTGAACCCCGGATGCCCAATTTGTTTTCTTTCGGACCGATGGTAAAGCCTTCCATCCCTTTTTCAACGATCAGCACATTGATGCCATGATGTTTTTTTTCGGGATGGGTTTGTGCAATGACCAGGTAGGTAGAAGCATTTCCGCCATTGGTGATCCAGTTTTTAGTGCCGTTAAGCAGATAATGGTCGCCCATATCAATAGCCGTAGTATGTTGTGAGGTTGCATCCGAGCCTGCTTCCGGTTCCGACAGGCAAAAGGCGCCTATTACCTGGCCACTGGCTAATGGCACCAGGTATTTGCGTTTTTGCTCTTCGCTTCCAAAATGCTCAAGGCCGTAACATACCAGCGAATTGTTTACCGAAACTACCACCGATGCAGAAGCATCTATCTTGGAAAGCTCTTCCATGGCTAAGACATAGGAAACTGCATCCATCCCGCTTCCCCCATATTCAGGCGAAACCATAATACCCAAAAAGCCCAGCTCGCCAAGTTTCTTTATCTGTTCGGCAGGAAATTTCTGGTGCTCATCGCGTTCTATTACTCCGGGTTTTAGCTCATGCTGCGCAAAGTCACGCGCGGCCTGCCGTATCATTAATTGCTCTTCGGTAAAATCAAAATGCATCTGGAAAGGGTATTGGTTCATTCAAATGTAATACTATGCATGCATAGTAAAAAATTCAATCAAAAAAAAAGAGAACCTTTACACAAAGTTCTCTTCCCCTAATTAATTTAAACTATTGATTAAACCCAAAACAAAGAACATCAAACTCAGCCTGGGTGTCTGAGAATTCATAAAAAGTTTTTCATCGGTAGATGCAACTTGATAAAACTTTCACAGATATAATGCAGAGTCGCATACTACATTACAAAAGTAAAGCCATGATTGCCGCCGACCAATGACGAATACGTCTGTATTTAGTATTATTGGATAATAATCTTGTTACAAACGTAAAAATTAGTTTATTTGATTTATTTCTTAGCTTGCGAAAGTTAAACCTGATTAATAAGGAGATTGCTATGTTATTAACTGATTTTGAATATCTTAACAAATCGGAAGAAGCCTTTAAAAAGAAAATAGCCCTTCAAATCAAGAACCTTAGACGCCAAAACCAGGTCACACAGGAAAAGTTCTATAGTGAAACAAATATAAACATAGCCAGGCTCGAATCTGGCAAAGTAGATATCCGATTAGATACCTTAAGGAAGGTTTGTTACTACTTTGACGTTTCTTTATCGGGTTTTTTTCAGGGTATTTATTAGTATTTTCTATTTTTATACACAGTATTACAGCTATAAGTCTATAAATAAATACAACTATTGTCTTTTATACTGAACAATAATTAGGATATGATGAAAATAACAGCAAAAAAGCTAATGGCCCTGGCTCTGGGTGCGGGCTTTATGGCCTTAACTGCCTGTAACGAAAAGCAAAAAGACTACGCCGCCAATGATCCCATTTATAAAAATCTGGACACCACGGTAAAGCCAGGCGACAATTTCTTTTTATATGCCAATGGCGGATGGCTGAAAAAGAACCCAATACCGCCGGCATATGCATCCTGGGGTATAGGTAATATTGTTATCGAGGATATTCGCGACCGGCTGAAAAAAGTTAGTGAGGATGCGCTGAAGGCCAAAGCACCCCGAGGAACTAATACCCAAAAAATTGGCGATTTTTATTATACCGGGATGGATACAGCAACCATAGCTCAACAAGGGCTTACTTCGCTGCAGCCCGAACTTGATAAAATAGATCAGGTAAACGATATAAAAAGCCTGGCCGACGAATTTGCGCATTTACTGACAATTGGGGTGGGTACGCCTATTGGCCCCTATATAGGGCAGGATCCTAAAAATAGCAGTAAAAATGTTTTGCAGCTATGGCAAGCAGGTATTGGTTTGCCGAACCGCGATTACTATTTCAACACCGATCAGCACAGTGTTGATATCCGTACAGATTACCAGCAAAAGCACTTACCTGCCTTGTTCAAGCTAACCGGGTTAAATCCGACACTGTCTGTACAAATAAGCAATAAGATATATAGCCTTGAAAAGCTTCTGGCAGATAGTTCGAGGAAATTGCAGGATCTGCGCGATCCATATCGAAACTATAATAAGTTAACCTTAGCAGGTTTAAGTAAATTGACCCCGCTGATCAATTGGAACAATCTGTTTTTTAAATCGGGATTCAAAAATATTGATACCGTAATTGTGGGGCAGCCCGAGTACTTCCGTGCTCTCAACAAATCGCTTACAGCATATGATCTGGCTACCTGGAAAGCGTATCTCCGGAAAAATTTGCTCGAGTCCTTTTCATCCTATTTAAGTAAGCCCTTTGAGGATGAGAATTTTAGGTTTTGGGGTACTGTTTTATCGGGTAAGAAAGAACAGTTACCCCGCTGGAAACGGGTACTAGACGCTGAAAATAATTATATGGGCGAAGTGCTCGGACAGCTTTTTGTGAAGGAGTATTTTCCTGAAAAAACCAAGCAGCGCTACGTTAATCTGGTAGAAGCTATGCGCAGCAGCTTCAAAGAACATATTGAAAAGCTGGATTGGATGAGCGCCGCAACCAAGCAAAAAGCTTATGATAAATTGGCGAAAATAATGCCGAAGGTAGGTTATCCCGACCACTGGAAAGACTTTTCGACCCTGGCTATTAGTCGCCAGCCTTATGTATTAAATATCCTTAATGCCAATAATTTCTGGTTCAGGGTTAATGCTGATAAGCTGGGCAAGCCGGTCGACCGTACAGAATGGGGTATTACACCACAAACTTATAATGCGTATTACAATCCATCAAATAACGAAATTGTGTTACCTGCGGCTCAATTCATGATTCCGGGTGTAAAAGACGAAGATGTGGATGATGCTGTGGTTTACGGCTACGCTGCGGCTTCAACAATTGGCCACGAGATGACCCATGGTTTTGACGATCAGGGACGCCAGTTTGATGCCGAGGGAAACCTGAAAAAATGGTGGACGCCCGAAGATTCGGTAAAGTTTTCTAAACGTGCCCAAATGTTGATCGATCAGTTTAACAGCTACGAAATGTATGGATTGCATATCAATGGCAAAGCAACGCAGGGCGAAAATATAGCCGACCTTGGTGGTATTGCCATTGGCCTCACCGCTTTTGAGAAAACTGAACAGTATAAGGAAGGTAAACCTATTAACGGTCTGACGCCACTACAGCGTTTTTTCCTGGGTTACTCCCTCGGCTGGCTTGAAACCGTAAGGAAAGAAGCGGAATCGAGCCAGATACTTACCAATGAGCATTCACCGGCCTCGTTACGGGTCAATGGTCCGTTTACCGACGTTCCTGAATTTTATGAAGCCTTCCACATCAAAAAAGGCGATAAAATGTGGCTGGACCCCGGGAAAAGGGTGAAGATCTGGTAGCGGATCGTTTGAATATCGAATGCTGAATATCGAAGGAAGTAACACTTCATCATTCAATATTCAGCATTCTGTGTTCGATATTTTTTCAAGCAAATAAGATTAATTATTGGACATCTGCTACTTCATAATTCATTATTCGAAATTTGATATTTTTTTATAACAATCAAGTTTAGCGCGCCACCATTATATTTGAGCAATGCAATTTATACATGCCCTGCAAGAATGGTGGCACCAAACCACCTGGATCGAAATTATTGGTGTGATAACCGGACTGCTTTGTGTTTACCTGGCATCGATCAATAGTATCTGGAATTGGCCGATCGCTATAATAAGTACCGCGCTGTATATCTATATTTTTGGGCGTGCCAACTTGTATGCCGATATGCTGCAATATGTTTACCTCTGTGTGACCAGTATCTATGGTTGGTGGTTTTGGTCAAAGCATCCGCAAACGGAAGATAAGGCACCCATTGCCAGTATTACCAAAAAGCAGGCAGTCATATCGGTCGTCATTGTTTTGTTGACAACACCAGTGCTTGGTTACACGCTGATCACTTTTGCCGATGCCTTGCATTACGATCCACCGGCCTATCCTTATATTGATAGTTTTTGTACCTCCTGCAGCCTGGTTGCACAGGTTTTCCTGGCAAGGAAAGTGTTGGAAAACTGGGCCATTTGGTTTTTTGTAGATATTATTTACGTGGTAGTGTACTATAAAAAGCACCTCGAGGCAACAGCATTTATGTTTGTCATCCTCATTATCATAGCTGCTTTCGGTTATTTCGACTGGAAAAAGCAATACAAAAACAACTCGCCTGAATCTGGATCTTAAACATGAGCAATTCCGCAATCGACACTTCGAATTCCGCAATCAAAAAAATCGCCATTGTTGGTCCCGAATCTACCGGAAAATCAACGATGTCTGCTTACCTGGCAAAGCATTATGCTACGGTTTGGGTACCGGAATTTGCCCGCGACTATTGCGCCGCACTCGCCGAACCACCAACCTGGCAGGACGAGATCAATATGTTTTACGGACAGTTGGCATTAGAAAATGAATATCTGCCGAAAGCCAACCGCTTGCTCATTTGCGATACCACTTTCATAACCGTGAAGATATGGAGCGACCACACTTTTGGCCGCTCGCCGCAGGAAGTACTGGATGAACTACCCAAACATCCCTACGACCTCTACCTCCTGCTCAGCATCGATATGCCCTGGGAAGAAGACCCCCTCCGCGACTTCCCCCATATGCGCGATCATTTTATGGATGTATGGCACAAAGAACTGCAAGATCTGAATGCCAACTACGTGGTCATCTCCGGCATTGGGCAGGAAAGGTATGAACATGCTGTAATAGAGATAGATCGTTTTTTAAATGCGGAAAGCGAAATGCCAATTGCGGAATGAATTTTTTTGAGTGCGGAATTCGAAGTGTCGATTGCGGAATGATCTTTTGAATGCGGAAGGCTAAATGCGTGTTCTAATGAACAACTTTAAATACTCCACAATTGGCATTTCGCACTCTACTTAAGCTCCGCACTTCGCAGTCCATTTACATTCCGCATTTGACATTTCGCACTTCGCATTAACCTTCTTCAACATTCCGCATTTGACACTTCGAATTCCGCATTCATCTTCCATTTCGCATTCCTTTCCTCCCTACTCGGCAATTTTTCCTACCTTAATTCTTCCCATGATGCAACGTACACTAAATCCCTGCGTCTTATACTTGAAAGCTGAAAAATTTGGAAGCCATTTACGTCGATAAGCATTATGCCCTAGTGGCGGAATGCAAGCAGGGCAGTAAAAAAGCCTGCTATGAGCTGTACCGTTTGTATTCGAAAGCAATGCTGAATGTTGCCTTTCGGATAGTGGGCAGCGTTGGCGAGGCGGAAGATGTTTTGCAGGAGGCTTTTCTGGATGCTTTCAACCGGATAAAGGATTTCAGGCAGGAAACAACTTTTGGACTTTGGCTGAAACAGATCGTGGTGCATCGTTCTATCAACCTGCTGCGTAAACGTAAGCTGGAGCTGGTACAACTGGAAGACGAACAACTGGAAAATCTGCCTGATGCTGAGCTGGAAGATGAGGATGAAATACTGGAGCAGGTTGCACAGATCAAGGAGGCCATGAAATTGCTGCCTGATGGATACAGGGTGGTGTTATCGCTTTACCTGCTGGAAGGATACGACCATGAAGAGATAAGTCAGATCTTGGATATATCTGAAAACACCTCAAGGACGCAGTACCTGCGGGCAAAAAGGAAATTATATGAGCTGTTAACGAATAGAAAGGAAATAGGAAGATGAGCAAGAGATTAGAGGATTTGATCAGAAATAACCGGGAAGAATTTGACGACCTGGAGCCTTCAGCTGGTTTATGGAGAAAGATAGCAGAGCAATTACCTGCTGAAGAAATATTGAAAAAGAATGAAGCTAAAACGTTTTCACTGCGTTTTGTTTTGAAAATGGCAGCATCGATCATCATAGTGATGGGTATTGGATTTTTTGCATACCTGCGATTGCAACGAACCCAGTCTGTCGACTATGCCGCTATCAATCCGGCCTATGCCAAACAGCAGACGCAATACGTGTCTATGGTGGCCTCAAAGCGGTCGGAATTGCGAACGTTAAGTCAGCATGCTCCAGAAATTTATAAGGAGTTTAGTAAAGAGATCGCCGCGATGGACTCTACCTATAAACGATTAAATGCAGAATTGCCCGCCAGTCCTAACCAGGAGGCGATATTGCTGGCCATGATCAGGAATCTGCAGGCGCAGACTGAAGTGCTTAACCAGCAACTCAATATTATAGAACATTATAACCAAATGAAAAAAGACGAGAAAAATGAAACGCAAGGCATTTAAATACACGATGCTGCTGATTGCAGCGCTAACTGGCTTTGTTTCGGCAAAGGCACAGGATACATCGGCCATGGCCCCAAAGCAGGAGACTTATTCGTCAAAAGATGAGGGCAACGGCGAGCTAAAGGCAAATTTGAGAAAGGGGATGAAGCATCTGGAAATAGCGATGACCCGGCTTAGCCACGACCTGAACGAAGGACTGGGTAACCTGAATTCAGAATTAGGTCCGGCATTTAAAGAAATGGGCAATGAGATACGGACATGGGTAAATGATGACAGGATGCCCTCTGTTGATGCTAAAGAAAAGGTTAAAACCTATAGTAAATCGTACCCGATGGACGCCAACGATAAACTACGTATCAATACAAAGTTTAGCAAAGTGGTGATCAATACCTGGAATAATCCGGAAGTAAAAGTCGAGGTCAGTATCCGGAGCTTTGCCAAAAATGACGAGACAGCCCAAAAAATGATCGACGCGATCAGTATTTCGGATCATAAAGAAGGAGATGTGATTTCCTATGCTACAAGTTTCGGAAGCGGTGATTCGATCTGGAACGGTCTGTTCAATAATCAAAACGATCACCATAAAGTAGAAGTGGATTACGTGGTTTACCTTCCTTCAAAAAATGCTATGGATATCGACAACAGCTATGGCTCAACCGATCTGCCAGATTTTGACGGTCAATTGGGTATTGCCAGCGCTTACGGAAGTTTTACCGGAAAAGCATTGACGCACGCTGGCAATCATTTCAAAATCAGTTATGGAAGTGCAACTATTGGTAGTTTGTCATCAGCAGAGGTAAGTGTAAGTTATGGCAATTTAAATCTTAACGCTGCCGATCAACTGAATGGCGAGTTCAAATATAGTGCTGTGAAAATTGGCAGGCTGACTACAAAAGGAAACATTAGTGCGCATTATGCCGGTACGGTGGCCATTGAAGACCTGGATAAAAATTTCAGCAGCTTTTCTTATAGTGGTAGCTATTCGAACCTGAAGCTTGGTGTCAATAGTGCAACCAATGCCGATTTTGATATCACGGTTAAATATGGAGAATTTAAATACAACGACCCCGGCGTTGTGGTGACCGAAAAGACACCTTCAGATGAAGACAAAGGCTGGAAACCGACCAAAAATTTCCGCGGTCACATTGGTAAAGGAAGTAGCGACCGGGTAATTAATGTAAGTTCAAATTACGGTGGGGTGAGTTTTTTTTAGTCCGAAATCCTGAGTCTTAAGTAGAAAGGTTGGTATAAAATTTAAATAGCAACCATACTACTTAAGACTCAATCAAAATACCCTGCACAACAAACCTTTCAGATACTCGCCCTCAGGAAAGGAAGCCCTTACCGGGTGATCTTCTGGCTGACAAAACTGGTGGATAAACTGTACTTCTTTTCCGGCATCAAGTGCGGCCCAGGCCAGAACTTGTTTAAAAGTATCAATATCCATCGCTCCCGAACAGGAAAAAGTTGCAAGCAATCCGCCGCTTTCAAGCAGCAGCATCCCCAGGCGATTCAGGTCCTTATAAGCACGGCTGGCCTTATCCAATGACGACCGGGAAGGTGCATATTTGGGAGGATCGAGTACCACGATATCAAATTTTTCGCCCTGATCGCGCAAAATACGCAGTTGCTTGTTAACGTCTGACTGTACTGCGGAATGTTTAGTAGCATCCAGATGATTGAGGTTGATATGTTTATTAAGAGTATCAATTGCCAAAGCGGAGCTGTCAACACTCAAAACCGATGAGGCTCCATTTTTCAGCGCATTTAATGTAAAGCCGCCGGTATAACTAAAGCAATCGAGCAGTTTTTTGCCCCTTGCGTGTTTTGCTACGATATCGCGGTTATCACGTTGATCGCAATAAAAGCCTGATTTTTGCCCTTCGGCGATATTGATGCTGTATTTTACGCCATTTTCGGTCACTTCAACTGATTCAGGTGGATATTTTCCGGCTAATACTGCATTATTGGTCTCTAACCCTTCATGCGCGCGGGAAGAAGCATCACTCTTGTCAAAAATCCCTTCCGGTTTCAACAATTTTTCCAGTTCATCTATTACCACTGGCATTAAGCGCTCAATACCTGAGGTGAGTACCTGAAGGGCCAGGTAGTCGGCATATTTATCGACGATCAAGCCGGGCAGATAATCAGCTTCACTAAATATCAGGCGGTAGGTATTTGTTTCCGGGGTCAGCAAATTGCTTCGGCTCGAAACCGCCAACCTAACTTTTTTTCGCAACCAATCTTCATTGATCTCCACTTCCTCATTCCACTCCAGCAAACGCAAGGCTACCCGCGATTGTCCATTGTAGAATCCATAGGCCATAAAATCGCCCTTATCGCTTAGCAGTTTTACTACATCGCCATTGGCTGGTTTTCCCGTTACACGTTCAATAGCGCCCGAGAATAGCCAGGGATGGCGTTGCAATACGGCTTTTTCTTTACCTTTTTTCAGGATCACTTCAATCATGGGGCAAATTTAATGCTTAAGTCGGAAAGTTGGCTTAAGTCCGAAAGATGCTTTTGGTCTTAACTGTGATTTATAGATACATTTAAAAATCCGAAAGGTACCCTTACCTTATCTTTTCGGACTTCCGGACTTCCCGACTTTCGGACTATAATCCTGCTAATCACACAAATCCTTCATTCATGTCCTTGTTTCTTTGGCTTGAAGTGCCTAAGTTTGCGCCTCATTAAAATATTATGGCTAAAGCATCTGATATAAAGAACGGTAGCATACTACGCTTCAATGGCGAGTTGGTGCAGGTGGAAGAATTTATCCACCGCACACCGGGTAACCTGCGTGCATTTTACCAGGCCCGTATGCGTAACGTAAAGAGTGGTAAACTGGTGGAGTACCGGTTCCGTACAGACGAGGAAGTTGATATTGCGCGCGTCGAAACCAGCGATTACCAATACCTGTATGAAGATGGTAACGACCTGATTGTAATGGACAACAGCACCTATGAACAATTTAACGTGCCGAAGTTTTTATTTGGCAACAGCGTTAAGTTTTTAAAAGAAGGTGTAAATGTGATCGTAGCTTTTGAAAGTGGCGAGCCTATCACCGCTAAAGCCCCATCCTCAGCCGAGTTGGTGATCACTTATACCGAGCCTGCCGTTGCAGGAAATACTTCAACCAACGCTTTGAAAAATGCAACTGTCGAAACAGGCGCGGAAATTAAAGTGCCTTTGTTCATCAATTTAGGTGATAAGGTGAAAGTAGATACCGCCACCGGTGCGTATGTTGAGCGTGTTAAATCGTAACCCACTACCCCCTAAAGGGGAAATATAATCGAAAGGAAATAAAAATCCCGTTGTATAGACGGGATTTTTATTTTGAATCAGTTTCTTGTTCTAAAAAATCTGCACCCCTGTAGGGACCGGGATTATTCTATTGGTCGAAGTATCCTGTTCCAGCGAATTTTGCTGAAGAAACTTTTGGTTGAGTCTGTGCTGAAGAAGGTTAATATTGCTTTGCCCACCACGTGATCCTCCGGAACATAACCCCAGAACCTGGAATCCCAGGAGTTGTGGCGGTTATCGCCCATCATCCAGTAATAATTCATTTTAAAGGTGTAAGCAGCGGTTTTTTTACCGTTCAGGTAAATATCTTTTCCGATGATTTCAACTTTATTGTTTTCATAAAGCTCTATTGCCCGGCGGTAAAGTGCCATGGTCGAATCATTCAAGGGTATGGTGTAACCTCGGGCAGGTAAAACCAGGGGTCCAAAATTATCTTCATTCCATTTAAACAACGGACTTCGCGGAAAAACCAATGAATCAAGCTGACCGGCAGCTTGTATAAAGGGTTTTACACTTTTTACATTTGAAAAGCTTTTGATCTCGGCCAGATGATCGGTTGGAATGATCATTTCGTAAACATTAGGCTCAACTTGTCCCCTAACCTCAATGTTATCGTCAACGATAACCTGTGGATTTATCTCGAGACCATTGGTTTCCACCAAATAAGAGGTTTGTTGTTTGGGGGCATTGGCAGAAGCTTTTCCATTGATAAAAACCTGTCCGTTTACGATAGTTAAGCGATCACCCGGCGTTGCCTGGCAGCGTTTGATCAGTGCCATCCGTTCGTCAACGGGGATACTGTGCTGCAGATCGGCTTCTTCGGGTTTGTTGAATACTACGATGTCACCTTTTTTAATCTGAGTAAATCCCGGCAAGCGCCAGTAAGGGAGTTGAACCAGATCAGTATAGGTTTTCATACCGTATACTTTAGGCTCGGAAAAGGGAATTGAAATCGGCGTATTGGCAATACGCGGTCCGTAACTGATCTTGCTTACAAAAAGGTAATCGCCCACGAGTTGGGTGCCTTCCATTGAACCAGAAGGGATGGCATAGGCCGAAAATAAAAGTCCCCGGATAACTGTAGCAGCCACAACTGCAAAAACGATCGCATCAATCCATTCGCGGGTTTTTGATTTTTTCGGACGCGCAGCCTTAGGTTTTCTGTTGAAGGGATTCCAGTTCATAAGCGATAGTTTACTATCGCTTAGAGGCCGAAATAAGAGAATTGTTACAAGTGTTCAGGGTAGAAAAAAATTATTTTTTACCTGATATTTCCTTTCGTAATAATTTGAAATTAAAAACTTTGTGGAGTTACCACCTTTTGTAACGCCAGGGATAAAACATAGAAATATTGCGCCTTACCTGCTACCCTCAGCGGGCTCAGCTCATCAACTTTGCAATGGAAGGCTATCTTGTACCGGGCATTACAATAGCTGCGATATTGCAATTGAAACGAGGCAGGTAAAAAAATCTATCAAATATCCAGGTCCAGCAACACCGGGCAATGGTCAGAATGCCGGGCATCAGGCAAAATGGCGGCGCGTTTGATGTGCTTTTCCAGTGGCTCTGTTACCATGATATAATCGATGCGCCAACCCAGGTTCTTGGCCCTTGCGTTGGCCCTGAAACTCCACCAGGTATAATTATGTGGCTCTTTATTGATATGCCTGAAAGAATCGATGAAACCTGAATTGATGAAATTTTCCATCCACTCGCGTTCTTCGGGCAGGAAACCGGAAGAGTTAGCGTTTGATTTTGGGTTATGAATATCAATCGGACGATGGCAGATATTGTAATCGCCGCAAACCACCAGGTTGGGGTAGGCCCATTTCAGTTGGTTGATATACTCGCCAAATTCATCCAGAAATTTATATTTAAAATCCTGCCTTTCATCACCGCTTGAACCCGAGGGGAAATAAACGCTCATCACCGAAACATCTTCAAAATCAACGCGGATATTGCGTCCTTCCCGGTCGTAATACGGTATTCCGCAGCCATATTCAACATGTTTAGGCGTTTGTTTCGTAAAAATGGCCGTTCCGCTATAACCTTTTTTCTCGGCTGGGAACCAATAGTGCTGGTAGCCCAATTGTTCAATCAGTGCAAGGTCGGTCAGCACATCAGGCGATGCTTTGATCTCCTGTAAACAAACCACATCGGCGTCAGTTGCCTGCAGCCATGCCAGCCAGTTTTTGCTGATGGCAGAGCGGATACCGTTTACATTATAAGTAATGATTTTCATGAGTCGGGTAGCGATAATTTTCGCTTGGGTAAATATCGAATAATGTATGCTGAATATCGAATGATGAAGTGACAAATACTTCAATATTCAGCATACATTAGTCGGAGTTAGATATTAAAAATTCAGGATTTTATCCAGCTGTTTGCATTCCCGTTTACTCAACAACTCTACCGTCATCGGTACATCTTCCAGCGGTCGGTCTTTGGCGTCGCGTTTAACTGCGGCGATGCGATCCACCATATCAATACCAATTATCACCTCACCATATACCGTGTAATTTTGATCTAGATGTGGTGCACCCCCAACGGTAGTATACCAATCCCTTTGCCACCGCGGTATTTTCCGACCCTTTAAGCGGGTTTGTTCCAGGGTATCCAGCTTGCCGGGGGTAAACCGTTTGCCTTCCACAATATAAAACTGGCAGCCGCTGGAAGCCTTCTGCGGGTTATCGTCACGCGCAGCAGCCAGCACACCACGCCGGTGAAACAAGCTATCCCTGAACTCGGCGGGAACGGTATAGCCCACATCGCCATCACCCAGTTCAGCACCGGGTATAGCTTTTTTAGGGTCCTTGGAATCTGGGTCACCGCCCTGAATCATAAAATTCTGGATCACGCGGTGAAACAGTGTCCCGTTATAAAAGCCCTGCTTTACCAGCTTGATAAAATTATCACGATGCTGCGGCGTCTCGTTATACAAGCGGATGATACAATCACCGTAACTGGTCTTGATGCGCACATATTGATTCTTCGGCTTGCGGGCAAAGGCTGCTGTCGTAAGTAATATGAGGGTAAGCGTAAGGAGTTTTTTCATTTTGGTTCTTAAAGTTGTAACGTTTGAATGTTGTAATGTTTAAACGTTTCTGAATTAAGGCATAATTTAACCTTTCAACCTTACAACATTTCAACAAAAATTAAATAGCGTCAAAATAATCCACGATCAGCGATTTCATGATCAGTTCCTGCTCCAGCAAGGTATAGTTGGGTATTTTGTCTATCAGTTTCCAGTGTGGCCAGCCATCCTGGTCAAGTCCTTCCAATTCATAAAAGCCCATTTGGCTGAACAATTTGCAGGTAGCAATGTGCATCAGTTCTTCTTTTTGCCGTTTGCTGAACTTGCGGGGGCCTTGCCCCAGTTCCTGTACACCAATCAGAAAAAGCATCACTTTCATGTCGGGGACATCCGAGTCGAAATCCGTAGCGATACGTTCTTGCAGGGCCTTCCACTTATTATTGATATCCGCAGCTTTCATGGGGTAAAGATACGTGCAGCGAAGGATTTTAAGAATTGTATAAACAATCTTCACAACGATATTGTTACCCAAACATGACGAATTGCATGTCTAATTAAGTATTTTTGCACAATTATTGAATTTTTTGTGAAAAACGGTAAGCGCCAAATAATATTCACCTGGATCATCCTCATCTGCTTCGCAGCAGGGCAATGGTCGGTGTATGCGCACTACCATATCAATAAAAGGTCGCTGCCTGTTTTAGTAAAAAGCACAAAAAGTAATACTACAATTTCTGAGAAATGTCAACTGTGTGATGCTATGCATCATGCTTCAATGTTGAAACAAAATGAAATAATTTTTGCTCCGATTGCTTTTAGTAAATACAACTTTCAGTCGGTTCATTATGCATTCCTTAGCCAATCGCAAGTCAAAGCAGCTGGGCGCGCACCCCCGGTTTGTTAATAATTCCCACTCAATTTAAAACTGCTTATTGAGCAGAATTATTCACTTACCCCCATTCGATTCTTATGAAATTAAAGCTGTTTTACTGCTTTTTGACACTATTTATAAATTATTCCGTATTTGCTCATGGGCCGGCTCTGGTCAGGTTAAAAGCAAATGACGGTAATGGAACGCTATCTGGTTTAGTTACTGACAAGCTTACCGGAAATACTATCCCCGGTGCAACGGTTGCCATACCCGACCTCCGTACAGGTTCAATCACTGATGCTGAAGGAAAATACCTGATCAGCAATTTGCCCAAGGGCGTTTACCTGGTTCAGGTAAGTTTTATTGGCTATGCCACCTATAACGAAAGGGTAGATCTTACCAAAACTTCAGTTTTAAATGTGCAGCTTCAATCTTCTTCTATCGAAGCAGCCGAGGTGGTGATCACCGGCGTTAGCAAAGCAACCCTGATCAAACGTGATCCGGTGCCGATGGCCGCAGTAAGCAAAACATTTATTGACGAACATTCGGCATCGACTAACGTGATCGACGAGATTGCAAACTTGCCCGGCGTTAGTGCAGTAACAACTGGCCCTAACGTATCCAAGCCTTTTATACACGGGTTGGGCTATAACAGGGTAGTTACACTGGAAGATGGTATGCGCCAGGAAGGTCAGCAATGGGGTGATGAACATGGCATTGAAGTGGATCAAAATTCAATAGATCGTGTTGAAGTGATCAAAGGGCCAGCAAGTTTAAGTTATGGCTCGGACGCCATTGGCGGTGTTGTAAACCTCATTACAACTCCACCAATAACATCGGGGAATATATTAGGTTCATTTTCCGGCGACTATGGCACAAACAATAACCTGATAAATACTTCTTTCCGTTTGCAGGGCAACCAAAATGGTTTTGTTTGGGGTACCGTAATTTCGGGCAAGGCAGCCAAAGATTATCAGGATCAGCATGATGGCCGGGTTTATGGCACAGGTTTTCAGGAAAAAGACGCCAGGATAATGCTGGGCCTAAATAAAAACTGGGGTTACTCTTACCTAAATGCATCTGTTTTTGACGACCAGCAAGAAATACCGGATGGGAGTCGTGATCCGCTTTCCCGCCGGTTTACCATGCAGGTTACGGATGCTGATACCTACCGACCGGTAGTTCCGGATGCTATTTTAAATTCGTATGAAATAACGCCTTTGCACCAGCACGTGCAGCTTTACCGGATCTATGATAACAGCAATATCGCCATCGGCAACGGTAACTTAATAGTAAACCTTGGATATGAATATAGTCACCGTCGCGAGTTTACCCATCCTTCGGCATCGGATATCGCAGGTTTGAACCTGCACCTGTCCGATTATACCTACGATGTTAAATACAACTTTAACTTTGGGGCCGACTACGAGACAACTTTTGGCATCAACGGGCAATACCAGAACAATACCATAGGCGATGCTACCGATTTTCCGATACCCGCCTATCACCAGTTTGATATTGGTCCGTTTTTCATCATCAAGAAATCATTTGGTAAACTCGATCTTGCTGGTGGTGCCCGCTATGATAGTCGCTCCATTAGTGCACAAACAGCCTATATCGATACTACAGTAGCGTATTATCCAACTTTATATACAGGTTCAAACCCTGGTGGAACGCCGAATGTGGTCCAGCAGTTCAATGGTTTCAGTAAAACTTTTTCGGGAGTAACCGGAAGCTTTGGTGCAACCTATAACTTTTCAGATCATTTCCTGATCAAGGGTAATATTGCCCGGGGATTCCGCGCTCCGAGTATTGCCGAATTATCGGCCAATGGGCCCGATCCCGGCTCGCAGATCTACCATGTAGGCAACAGCGGATTTAAACCGGAGTTTAATTTACAATCGGATATCGGTGCCTTTTTGACCCTGCCCAATGTATCGGCTAGTATCGAATTGTTTGATAATAACATCCAAAACTATATCTATCAGCAGCAGGAACTTAACCCGGATGGAAGCCCGGTTCGTAACCCCGCCTATCCACAGTACACGTTGTTTACCTATGTGCAAAATAAAGCAAGGATCAATGGTGGTGAGTTTTTCCTCGATCTTCATCCGCGCCCATGGCTCCATTTTGAAAACTCGCTCAGTTTGACCTATGGTACTAATTTAGGAAACAACGGCCATGAACCCGATAGCCTCAAATACCTGCCATTTATTCCTCCGCTGCATACGCACTCTGAATTGCGGGCAACCTTTGCAAAGGGTTTCGGTACATTCAGAAACGTATATGCTTTTTTGGGGTTTGATCATTTTAATGCACAGGGCCATTTTTTTGCTGCCTATGGTACCGAGACTTACACAGCCGGATACAACCTGCTGAGTGCTGGTTTTGGTGGAAATATTGTGGATGCCAGCGGTAAGCCTATCTTAAAAATATTTATTGAGGGAACAAATTTGGGAAATGTTAATTACCAGTCGAATATGAGCCGGTTGAAATACTTTGATAATGCTGTTGTTCCAGCCGGTGTGCAACCCGGAATTTTTAATATGGGGCGTAATATCAGCATTAAGGTTGTAGTGCCTTTTGACCTGTCGCCAAAGACAAAAGCAAGTTAGTTTAAAACAGAGACTGCAATATTTTACAGGTAGTTTAGCGGATGCTATTTTGGCTGATTGTCGGCATAATATTTAACTTGGTACCCGGAACGATTTTTAATATCGAATGAAACAAAAATTTTATGATACTGCTGTGAAGCAGGAGCGGGTTGTGTTGGTGGGTATTATAACCCCAAACGAGACTGAAGAACAGGAAAAGGAGTATTTGGAGGAGTTGCAGTTTTTGGTGGAGACAGCAGGCGGACTTACTGTGCGGCACTTCACCCAAAAAATGCAAAGACCCGAGAGGGCAACTTTTGTGGGTACCGGTAAACTGGAAGAGATCAAAGCATTTGTTGATTCTGAAGAGATAGATATTGTGGTTTTTGATGATGAATTATCCCCATCACAGCTTAGGAATATTGAGAACGAATTACAAGTTAAAATATTAGATCGAAGTAACCTTATTCTCGACATATTTGCCGGGCGCGCTCAAACTGCGCAGGCAAAAAGCCAGGTTGAACTGGCGCAATTACAATATCTATTACCACGACTAACCCGCATGTGGACACACCTGGAGCGGCAAAAGGGAGGTATCGGTATGCGTGGTCCGGGTGAGTCGCAGATAGAGACCGACCGTCGTTTGATCCTCAACAAAATATCGCTGCTTAAAGAAAAATTAAGGCAGATCGATCGCCAGAATGAAACCCAACGTAAGAACCGGCATCAATTGGTTCGGGTGGCTTTGGTGGGTTATACCAACGTAGGCAAATCGACGATCATGAACATGATCTCCAAATCTGAAGTTTTTGCCGAGAATAAATTGTTTGCTACCCTTGATACAACCGTTCGCAAGGTTGTGATAGAGAATTTGCCATTTCTGTTGTCGGATACTGTTGGCTTTATCAGAAAATTGCCCCACCATTTGGTAGAATGTTTTAAATCAACGCTGGATGAAGTGCGCGAAGCCGATATTTTGGTGCATGTAGTTGACGTTTCGCATCCCAACTTTGAGGATCAGATACGCACCGTAAATGAGACTCTGAAGGATCTGGGGGCTGTAGACAAACAAACCATTACCGTTTTTAATAAGATCGATGCTTACAAGCCTATACAAGCCAGTCCGGAAGAGCATGCATCGCAGCTAACCCTGGAAGATTTTGAGCAAAGCTGGATGGGAAAAAACAATAGTCCGGCTATATTCATTTCGGCGCTTAAAAAAGAGAATGTAGAGGAGTTCAGGAAACTGCTTTACGATAAAGTGGTAACGATACATATGCACCGTTATCCCTACGACAAGCTGTTATATTAAGCCTCCGGTTTTAAAAATATCTCTTCTTTTATTGGGGGTATGATGCCATTCGCCGTCGCGGTTTCAAATAATAATTTGATCGCTTTGCGGCCTTCTTCACCCAGATCGAGTGAATATTTATTGACGTAAAGTTCGATGTGTTTATACATCACTTCTTCACTCATTTCCTGTGCATGTTGGCGGATAAATTCCAGACCCGATTTGGGATTGGCAAAGGCAAACTCCACCGATTTCTTTAAAACGCGGCTTATCTTTTGTTGAACTTCAGGTGCCAGATTTCGGTTAGCCACAATGCCGCCGAGCGGTATAGCACAGCCGGTCAATTTTTCCCAGTAATCGCCCAGGTCGATGATCTTTTTCAACCCTTTAAGCTGATAGGTAAAGCGATTCTCGTGGATGATCAGACCGGCATCGATCTGCTCATTCAGCAAAGCATCTTCTATCTCCGAAAAAACCATCACCTGTTTGTTGGTAGCCAGGGGTAAAGCTAAGCCTAATAGAAAATTGGCCGTAGTATATTTACCTGGTATACCAATTTTATAGTTAGCATTATTCAATTCTGCAATTGACATTTCGCGCTTCGAAATCAATAATGGGCCTACACCAAAGCCCAGTGCACTACCAGCATCCAGCAAAACGTATCGATCTACCACATAAGCAAAGGCATGATAGCTCAGTTTGGTAATATCCAGTTCGCCGCGGAAAGCCTTTTGGTTCAAAGTTTCCACATCATCATAAAATACATCAAATTCCAGTCCTTCGGTATCTATCTTATGATGTATCAGCGCATCGAAAATAAAGGTATCGTTAGGGCAGGGAGAGAAGCCGAGGGTTAGTTTCATTGATCAAGTAATCGTCTATGGTAGTTAATTTGTCCTAAATGATAAGAAAGATGGGTGGCCAGATGGATCAAAAAATATTCGGTCGACATCGGGAATCCAAAAACTTGAATCGGAAATTCAGCTGCAAATTGCTCGGTAGTTATGTGATCCAATACGGTATCAACCACCTGAATTGTTTCTTCTATTTTTTGAATTAGTGCCGCTTTGGGGATTCCTTTTGATGAAAACTCAAGTTCACGGTGCCTAACATAGCCGGTTTGCCCTATTTGATCGCCTATAAAATGGTTGATATTGCCCACCAAATGCAGGCATAGGTTTCCCGCAGAATTAGCGATATGGTCCTTAATGATCCAAACACTGTCTTCGTTACTGTAAGCGTTGATCTCGTCTTTCAGTTTATTCAGGTCCCGGATAAATATTTGTTTCAAACTCTCGCTCAACATAATTGCTGATTTAGTATTATTGATCAAAGGCAACAAAGCTTCCTTCAAAAATGATCACAGCCTTGCTTTTGAGCAAAACTTTGTCGCTTTTCAATTCAACCTCCATTATCCCTGTGCGGTTAGACGATTGATAAGCTTTCATTTTTGTTTTCCCCAGCTTTTTTCCCCAGTAGTTGGCCAAAAAAGTTTGCACGCCGCCAGTAACCGGATCCTCGTCAGTTCCTGCCCATGGCCAGAAATAGCGATAGTGGTAATCGAATCCAGGGTTATTTGCAGCTGCAGTAACCAAAACACCGTTGATGCCTGAATAAGAATCCACCAATGCTTTAAAATCAGGTTTTAATGCCGAAAGAATAGCGGTATCATCAATTTCCAACAAAATTATTTTGTTCTTTTCGCTGTAAACGCTGTTTGTTATTGCCGCTAAGCCGAGCGCATTTAAAATAGCATCCGGCTTTTCAATCGCTACGGTTTGATATACCGGAAATTCCATGACGATCTCGTCGTTTTCGCGTGCGATCAATAGATCGAGATTTTCTCCGGTGATAAAATGGATTTGTTTACCGCCATTGATTTTGAAAAGCACTTTTGCAGATGCAAGCGTTGCGTGCCCACAAAGCGGAATTTCTTTTTTTGGTGAAAAATACCTGATCTTATAGCTGTTGGTTTGATCTGATCCCCAAACAAAGGCTGTTTCTGAAAGCCCCAGCTCTTTTGCGATATTCAGCATTTTTTCCTCGCTGATATCACTGGTAGGGAAACATACGCCTGCCGGGTTACCTTTAAACGGCTCATTGGTAAATGAATCTACGATATAAGTCTTCATTGTTGCAATATGTTTCCCCGTCCGAGAAATTCAACAGCAAAGGTATTCAGATTTTTTATGGCCAGCCCTATCTGCCAGGCATCCCTATTGCGTCTC
>CAISPD010000263.1 GCA_903887275.1 uncultured Mucilaginibacter sp. | reverse complement strand
ATTGTAATTGGTTCGGGTATCAGCGGAGGTTGGGCAGCCAAAGAGTTGACTGATAAGGGGCTGAAAGTGATTATGCTGGAACGTGGCAGAGATGTTAAACATAATGTTGACTATCCTACCACCAATATGTATCCCTGGGAGTTTAAGCACAGGGGGCAAATACCACAGGAAATACAGGATGCAAATCCGGTTGTTAGCCGCTGTTATGCATTTCGTGAAGATGCCCAGCATTTTTTTGTGAAGGATCAGGAACACCCTTATGTGCAAACCAAACCCTTTGACTGGATCAGAGGTTATCAGGTGGGTGGTAAATCATTGCTTTGGGCACGTCAGACCCAGCGCTGGAGCAATTTTGATTTTGAAGGCCCGGCACGTGATGGCTATGCCGTAGATTGGCCGATACGTTATGATGATATTGCGCCATGGTACAGCCATGTAGAGAAATTTGCTGGCATATCAGGCAATAAAGATGGTTTAGCTGAATTACCTGATGGTGAGTTTTTGCCCGGGTTCCCCTTAAATGCTGTGGAAGACTATTTTAGCAAACATGTCAAAATCAATTATAAAAACCGACATGTGATCAGCGCACGTTGTGCCCATTTGTCTACACCCAACCAGATACATATTGATCAGGGCCGTGTACAATGTCAAAGACGAAACCTGTGTCAGCGCGGTTGTCCATTCGGCGGTTATTTTAGCAGCAATGCATCAACTATTCCCTGGGCATTAAAATCCGGCAATCTTACACTTCGCCCTTTTTCTGTTGTTGAGTCTATTATTTATGATGAAAAGCAAGGTAAGGCAACTGGTGTTCGGATTGTTGACACCAATACTAAACAAACAGAAGAGTATTTTGCAAAGATCATTTTTGTAAATGCTGCCTGTTTAAATACAAATCTGATCCTATTAAACTCAAAATCTAATCGCTTTCCTAATGGTTTAGGAAACGATAGCGGCGTATTGGGTAAATATATAGCCTTCCATAATTATTCAGCTCATATTGGTGCCGAAGTTGAAGGCTTTGAAGAATGGGCAACTGATGGACGCAACCCGGCAGGCGGAGGTTATATACCGCGATTCCGGAATGTTTATAAACAGGAGACCGATTTTCTGCGAGGTTATGCCTGCGGTCTGGGCGCTTACCGGGGTTACAAACACGAAGGCGAAGGTTTTGGCGAAGCATTTAAAGCGGGGCTTTCCTCAAAAGATTATGGTCCCTGGTACGTAGGATCGCACATGATGGGTGAAACTATTCCCAAAGCCAGCAATTTTGTTGCACTGGATGCGGCAAGAAAGGATGCCTGGGGTGTTCCGCTACTTGATATTTCGGTTGATTATGATGATAATGACCAGAAAATGCAAAAAGACTACGTTGAACAGTTGACAGAAATGTTCACCAGCGCTGGATTTAAAAACATCAAAGCCGAAACCAACCATCAGGCACCAGGCCTCGATATACATGAAATGGGTGGTGTGCGTATGGGTAGCGATCCTAAAACATCCATGCTTAATAAATGGAACCAGTTACATACTTGTAAAAATGTATTTGTTAGTGACGGAGCAAGCATGACATCTACCTCCTGTCAGAACCCCTCACTGACTTATATGGCACTTACTGCCAGGGCTGTGGATCATGCGGTAAGCGAACTGAAAAAGGGTAATGTTTAAAAGGCTTGAAACAAGCAAAGCTTATATAAATAGAGCCGAAAATGCCATTTAAACGCTGAAAATGCATTATTGTGTTAAAAAAACACAATGAAAATTAAATAAACGGGAAATTATTTTTTACATTAGACGGACTAACCAGAATATAACCAAACAACCAATATTAATATGTCAACCAACACATACGATGCGATCGTAATCGGATCGGGGATAAGCGGGGGCTGGGCAGCCAAAGAGCTTACAGAAAAGGGTCTAAAAACGATCCTGCTTGAACGTGGACGTGATATCGAGCACGTCAAAGATTATGTAAATGCAACCAAAGGACCATGGGAGTTCCCACACAGGGGTGGCAGAACAGTTCAGATGGAGAAAGATTATCCGGTATTAAAACGGGATTATCCTTTGAACGAAACCAACCTTGATTATTGGGTAGACGAAAAAGAAAGTCCCTATACTGAAGTAAAGCGCTTCGACTGGTTCCGCGGGTATCATGTGGGCGGCAGATCGCTGATGTGGGGCCGTCAGAGCTACCGTTGGCACGAAACCGATTTTGAGGCTAACTTAAAAGATGGTGTTGGTGTTGACTGGCCAATTCGTTATAAAGATCTTGAAAAATGGTATGATCATGTTGAAGGATTTGCAGGTATTTCCGGAAATCACGACAATGTGCCAATCCTTCCAAATGGCAATTTTATGCCACCAATGGATATGAACTGCGTGGAAAAAGACGTGGCAGCGCGTATCAACAACCATTACAAAGGTTCAAGGTATATGATCATCGGCCGTACGGCTAATATCACTAAACCGCTTCCGGGACGTACTAATTGCCAGTATCGTAATAAATGCTGGTTAGGCTGTCCTTTTGGCGCTTATTTCAGTACCCAATCGTCAACTTTACCAGCGGCACGTGCAACTGGCAATTTAACGTTGAGGCCATGGTCTATCGTGACCCGTATTTTATATGATAAGGACACCAAAAAAGCTAAAGGTGTAGAAGTATTGGATGCGCAAAACAACCAAACCTACCAGTACTTTGCAAAAATCGTATTTGTTAATGCTTCAACACTTAATTCGGCCTGGGTACTCATGAATTCGGCTACCGATATCTGGCCTGATGGATTAGGATCAAGCAGCGGCGAATTGGGCCACAACCTGATGGATCACCACCTTGGTGTTGGTGCAGGCGGATTAGTTGAAGGTTATGACGATAAATATTATTTCGGCCGGCGTGCAAATGGTATTTATATACCACGTTTCCGCAACCTGAACGGTGAAAAACGCGATTATATCCGTGGTTTCGGTTATCAGGGTGGTGCTGGTCGCGAAGAATGGGGCAGATCTATACCCGAATTTTCAATTGGCGGCGAATTTAAAGATGCGCTTACTGAACCGGGAGCATGGACCATGGGTATCGGTGGTTTCGGTGAAACATTGCCATATCACGAAAACCGGGCTTTCCTGGATAAAACCAAAAAAGATAAATGGGGCCTTCCTGTATTGGCGATCGACGCAACGATCAAAGAAAATGAGAAGAAAATGCGTATCGACATGGCCAATGATGCCAAGGAAATGCTGGAAACTGCCGGTGTTAAAAATGTGCAGATATATAACAGCGAAGCCGTGCTTGGTCGTGGAATCCACGAAATGGGTACCGCTCGAATGGGTCGTGATCCCAAAACATCAGTATTAAACGAATGGAATCAGGTATGGGATGCTAAAAACGTATTTGTTACCGATGGCGCTTGTATGGCATCAACAGCCTGCCAGAATCCGTCGCTGACCTATATGGCCTTAACAGCCCGTGCAGCAAATCATGCTGTAGAAGAGTTGAAAAAAGGGAATTTGTAGTTTTAGTGAATGGTAAATTGGGTATCAGTTATCAGGTTATAGAATTAGTGTAGTATTGTCAGAAAAAGCAACTATTCACTAAATCACTCATTCACTAAATCACTCATTAATTTATTCACCAATTAAAGATATATCCATGTCTGAAAAGCCTAAAGAAGAACAGCCGCAGAATTCCTCCCGCAGGGATTTTGTTAAGCAAAGTGCTGTGGCAGCTGCAGCGTTTATGATAGTGCCACGCTATGTTTTGGGTGGGAAAGGATATCGTGCGCCAAGTGACATGCTATCCGTAGCAGGTGTTGGTGCCGGTGGTAAGGGGCAGAGTGATATTGCTATGTTCGCCAAAAGCGGTAAAGCTAATATTGCCTATCTGTGCGATGTTGACGATCGTCAGGCCGCCACATCGGTAAAGAACTTCCCTAAAGCAAAATATTACAAAGACTGGCGCGAATTGCTGGATAAAGAGCACAAGAACATTGATGCGGTGTCAGTATCTACGCCCGACCATAACCACGCGATCATTGCCTATTCGGCAATGCAGTTGGGTAAAGGAGTGTATGTGCAGAAACCGATGACCCATGACATATGGGAAGCCAGGTTACTGACCGAGGCGGCTAAAAAATACAAGGTAGTGACCCAGATGGGTAATCAGGGTTCGTCAAACCCCGGTACCCGCCAGCTGGCCGAATGGTATGATGCCGATATTATCGGAGATGTACATACCGTTTATTGTTGGACCAACCGCCCTGTTTGGCCGCAGGGAGTGCCATGGCCCAAACCAAATCCGGATATACCGAAAGAATTGGATTGGAATTTATGGCTCGGTACGGCTCCTCAAAAAGACTATGTAGACAAACTGGTGCCATTTAACTGGCGCGGTTGGTGGGATTACGGTACCGGCGCTTTAGGCGATATGGGCTGCCACCTGGTTGAAGTTGCTTTCCGGGTTTTAGGACTGCAGTATGTGAAAGATGTTCAGGCAAGTGTAGGAACAGTTTACGTTGATCAGTTCAGACAGGGCAGATTTCCGGATAGCTGCCCGCCATCAAGCCATATTACCATGACTTTCCCTAAGACCGATAAAACCAAAGGCGACGTAACGCTGCACTGGATGGATGGCGGTATTCAACCCGAACGTCCCGAAGAGCTGGGTCCAAATGAGCGTTTTGGGGATGACGGTAATGGCAGTTTGTTTATTGGTACCAAAGGAAAAATGATATCGAGTACTTATTCTAACGACCCTTTATTGTTACCAACTTCCAGAACCAAAGAAATTAGCGTGCCGCAGAAATTTGCACGTATCCCCGGAGGAGCCGATGGTCACTATGCACAATGGGTTGAAGGTTGCCTGGCGGGTTATGGCAAAATTGAGTTAAGTTCATCGTTTGAAAAAGCAGGACCTTTAACGGAAGCGCTGTTGATGGCAAACCTGGCGGTACGTGGTCACGACCTGAAAGGCGGTCACATTAAGCTGATCTGGGATAATGACAATATGAAAGTAACCAACTTTGACGAGGTCAATCAATTTGTTAAACGTAGTTACCGTGACGGATTTGTTTTGAAAGGCTAATGACTAATTAATATTTAAGAAAATAAACACTGTAAAATTTGTATATTTCTTCCCGGCAATTCCCAACCCGATTTCTATCCGGAAAGGCATTGACGGAAAACCAAAAAACCAATAAATCGAAAATTCAACAAGACAATAATTATGAATAGAAGAGACGCAATTGGACGGGTGGCACTCATTATGGGTGGAACACTCATTGGTGCCGAGTTCCTGCTATCTGGCTGTAAGCCAAAAGCCGCAACATTGGAAAACCTGTTCGACAATGATCATGTGGCCTTCCTGAATGAAGTAGCTGACACGATATTGCCGGATACCAAAACTCCGGGTGCAAAAGCAGCCAAAGTGGGCGATTTTATCGCTGTAATGGTACGCGATTGCTACGAAACTGCCGATCAGGATATCTTCCTGAAAGGTTTAGGTCAGATAGATGAGGCCAGCAACAAAAAATTCAGCAAGAAATTCCTGGACCTGGATGCTAGTCAGCGTACTGCTGTCTTGACCGATCTGGACAAAGAGCAGCAAGCCTATACTAAAACTAAAAAGCCAAAAGATCCAAATCATTATTTCAGAATGATCAAGGAACTTACCTTGCTGGGTTATTTTACTTCTGAAATAGGATGTAAACAAGCTTTGCGTTATGTTGAGGTTCCTGGTCACTATGATGGCAATTTACCGTACAAAAAAGGCGATAAAGCCTGGGCTCTATCCTGATTTTTGGGGTTGAAGTTCTTCCGGCATATGCGGAAAATAAGGTCAGGTTTTAATGCCGGTTTAATTCGGTATTAAAACCTGACCAATTCAATTCAACCCGATCACCTAAACAAAAAAAATAAAATGAGTAAAAGAAAACTGCGCATGGGCATGGTGGGCGGTGGAAAAGACGCCTTTATAGGTGCCATTCACCGTATCGCTGCCAATATGGATGGTTTGATCGAATTGGCTGCGGGCGCACTCAGTATCAATGAAGAAATTGCCCGCGAAAGTGGCAAATTACTTTTTCTGCCTGAAGACAGAACCTATACCAATTATGAAGAAATGATCCACGCTGAGGCTAAACAACCTGCCGACAAACGACTGGATTTTATCACCATAGTAACGCCTAATTTTGCACACTTTGCACCGGCAATGCTGGCATTGGAAAATGGTTTCAACGTTGTTATCGAAAAACCCATTACTTTCACGATAGACGAGGCCAGGCAATTGAAAAAGAAGCTGGAAGAAACTGGTTTGCTGCTTTTACTAACCCATACTTACTCAGGTTATCCGCTGGTAAAAGAAGCAAAACAGATCATCAAGGCAGGTCGCCTGGGTAAAGTAAGAAAGGTTTACGTTGAATATCACCAGGGATGGCTAAGCAAACTTTCAGAACGCGAAGGTAATGCACAGGCTGCCTGGCGCACCGATCCTAAACGTTCTGGCAAAGCCGGTTGTATAGGCGATATCGGTACCCATGCTGCGCATCTGGCCGAATACATCACCAGCTTAAAGATCACCCAGATATGTGCATCACTTAATACTGTAGTAGAAGGTAGAATGCTGGATGATGACGGCGCCGTACTGCTCCGTTTTGAAGAGAATGCTACCGGCGTTTTAACAGCTTCGCAGGTTGCTGCCGGTGAAGAAAACGCCTTAAAAATACGTGTATACGGTGAATTGGGTGGCCTGGAATGGGCTCAGCAGGAACCAAATACGCTTACACTACGCTGGCTCGATCGCCCTGCTGAAACTTTGCGCGCCGGTAACAACTATGGCGACAGAGAATCAAGTTACGAAACACATAATACCCGTACGCCGGGCGGTCACCCCGAAGGTTATCTTGAAGCATTTGGAAATTTGTACCGCAATTTTGCCCTAACGCTAAGCGCCCGGATCAATGGCGAAGAGCCGCAAAAAGAGTGGCTCGATTTTCCTGGTGTTGAAGATGGTATACGTGGTATGGCATTTATTGATAATGTAGTGGCTTCAAGCCAGTCGGACCAGAAATGGTTTGATCATGTTGTCGAGGGCTAATTGAGCGGATGACAGTTGATCAGCGATTGGTTGCGTGTTGACTGGTTTGCACGGTTTACACGGTTAACAGAATCAAGGGTGAATTTTGGTTAAAATATTGATTTTCAATAAATTAACAAAAAAATGTGTCAACCATGAATTTGCTGTTTGATACAATTTTACTGATACAAATATATTCTTTATACATCACTAGTTAACCAATTACCAGTTAACCAATTATTATGAAAACAATCAAAGGTCCCGCAATATTCCTCGCACAATTTATTGGCGATCAGGAACCTTTCAATAGCCTGGGTTCTATTTGCAAATGGGCAAAGAGTTTGGGCTATAAAGCCGTTCAGCTGCCAACTAATGACAGTCGTTTTATCGATTTGCATAAAGCAGCTGAAAGCAAAACCTATGCTGATGAAATTAAAGGCATTGTAAATGAAGCAGGTTTGGAAATATCAGAATTGTCGACGCATTTGCAGGGGCAACTGGTAGCTGTAAACCCGGCGTACGATACCTTGTTTGATGCATTTGCTCCCGATGCAGTAAAAAACAACCCGGTTGAACGGCAGAAATGGGCAGTACAGCAAGTGAAAGATGCTGCTAAAGCATCCCGCAATTTGGGATTGAATGCCAGTGTTACATTCAGCGGTGCGCTGCTTTGGCCGATGGTTTACCCATGGCCCCAACGCCCGGCGGGTATCGTTGAGACCGGTTTTACCGAACTGGCCAAACGCTGGGAACCGATACTGAATGTTTACGAGGATAATGGCGTTGATCTCTGCTATGAAGTGCATCCTGGTGAGGACCTGCATGATGGTATCACTTACGAAATGTTTTTGGAGAAAGTAAACAACCATAAAAGGGCCTGTTTATTGTATGATCCATCACACTTTGTGTTACAATGCCTGGATTACCTGGAGTATATCGACAATTACCACGAGCGCATCAAAATGTTCCATGTAAAAGATGCTGAGTTCAATCCAACTGGAAAGCAAGGTGTTTACGGTGGTTACCAGAATTGGGTCGATCGTGCCGGTCGTTTCCGTTCATTGGGTGATGGACAGGTTGATTTTAAATCGATATTTAGTAAATTAACGCAATATAACTATACCGGGTGGGCCGTTTTAGAGTGGGAATGTGCGTTAAAACATCCGGAAGACGGTGCAAGAGAAGGCGCCGAATTCATTAAAAATCACATCATCCGCGTAACCGAAAAAGCATTTGATGATTTTGCTGCGTCAGGTGGTGATGAAAAATTCAACCGTACAACATTGGGCCTCGACTAAAATCGGTGCCGGAAAATAGAACCAATTATAACCTAAATAAGAAGCAAT
>CAISPD010000262.1 GCA_903887275.1 uncultured Mucilaginibacter sp. | reverse complement strand
CGCCTGGTATTTTCACTTTGGGTCGAATCTTCCAAATGATAAAAAATAATATGAGGCAAATAATGGTCTCATAAAATGGGGTTGGAAACACGCCCTGGGGTAATTCGCTGCAAAATTTCAGACCACCGCATCCGGGTATCGCCACGCCTTCACTGTTAACATTATGCGGATAAGTAAAACTCCACATCCAATCAGGCAACCACCCCAGCAAATGAGGCTTGGGTTGCAAATTTACAATACCCCAATCGCCATCACCAGCCATCTGGCAACCAATGCGACCAACGGCGTAAGCCAGCATCATACCTGGAGCACCTATATCAAGCATTGTCAGCGGTTTGATACCATGTTTATTGACATAATATAGTACTGCCGCGCCACCACAAATAAGTCCACCATAAAAGGTCAAGCCGGCAAATCCAATCAGCATACCAACGGGATCTTTCATGAATTCGTCCCAATTCTCTAAGGCATTAAAGAGCTTTGCACCGAAAAAACCCGCAATAGCTGCCCAAAGCAGGATATTACCCATCAATTCATAAGGATGTACTGTAACTTCCTGTTCTTTAGGTTCGGGTAATTGTGTTTTCCTTTTTTCGTAATAGGCCCAGTAAGCAAAAAGAGCAGCTCCTATTATTCCACCGAACCAATTACCACGGGCAGAAAGTAAAAAACCCTGGGTATCATCTATAAGCTCGTGATAATGGAATGCCATGTCGACCAGCTTAAAGCCAAGCAGGAAACCAAATACGCCATTTATGGCCAATTCCTGTATCGACGCAGGTTCGCCTATAGTTATATTTTTTTGAAATGGATGAATATAGCCCAGTTTCTCTTTACGTTTAAACTCTTTGTCAAATGCCCAATAGGCTGCAAAAAATGCAAAAGCAACAAACAAGCCAAAGGTGTTGATAGGAAGCGGGATATTCCAACCGGTAAAATACAGGATTATCGAACTTAGCGTAGGAAACATGGATTGGGTTTTGAGATAAATATCAATTTAATGAACCAGAACTTCTTCAGCTTCGGTAATTTCAACGTCGCCATCGGGCGAAATATTGGTCAGATGAACTTTTTTTATTTCGTTCACCAATACAGGATCATATTTTGCTTTAACTTTTACGTAATTTCGGGTAAAACCATGCATAAAGCCCTCTTTAATATCCGCTTCGAACAATACCTCAGCAGCTTTATTTAATTGCGATTCATAAAAGGCACGCCGCTTTTTCTCAGAAAGGATATGCAGCATTTTACTCCGTTCAGCGCGCGAAGAACCAGGCACAGTACCTGACATTTCTGCCGCTGGTGTATTTTCCCTTTCCGAATACGTAAATACGTGCAGATATGAGATATCCAGGCTATTTAAAAAGTTATAGGTATCCAAAAAGTCGTCCCTGTTTTCGCCCGGGAAACCTACGATAACATCCACTCCGATACAGCAATCGGGCATCAGCGCCTTTATTTTTGCGACGCGATCGGCATAAAGCTCGCGCTTATAACGCCTGCGCATCAAACCAAGTATTTTGTTAGATCCTGATTGTAAGGGTATGTGAAAATGAGGCACAAAACGCTTTGAAGCAGCCACAAATTCAATAACTTCATCCGAAAGCAGGTTTGGTTCTATCGAGGAGATGCGGATCCGGTCAAGACCATCTACCGTATCCAAAGCTTTCACCAAATCAAAAAAGCGATCTTCCCTTTTGCCTTCACGTATCCCAAAATCGCCCAGATTAACACCTGTAAGCACTATTTCTTTAATGCCGGAAGCTACTATTTGCCGGGCTTGTTCTAAAACATTTTCAATGGTATCACTCCTGCTGGCCCCGCGTGCCAAAGGTATGGTACAGAAGGTACAAGAATAATCGCAACCATCCTGCACTTTTAAAAAGGTGCGCGTACGGTCGCCAAAGGAATAAGAAGAAATAAATTGGTTTGCTTCCGAAACCGGCTGGTTGTATACCAATGCCTTCGGGTTCTTGGTGAGGTCTTTGATATGGTCAACGATCAGAAATTTCTCGGCAGCACCCAATACCATATCCACTCCAGGTATTTCAGCAATTTCATGTGGCTTCAGTTGCGCGTAGCAGCCAACTATAGTTACATAAGCACCCGGCGATATTTTCAGCGCTTCCTTTACTACTTTTCTGCATTTCTTATCGGCATGATCAGTAACCGAACAGGTATTGATCACAAACACATCGGGCGTGTTGGTAAAATCAACAATATCAAAGTCGGCTTTCTGAAATAGCCTGCCAATAGTCGAAGTCTCCGAGTAATTGAGCTTACACCCTAAAGTATAAAATGCAACTTTTTTGTTCATTTTCAGGATGCAAAGTTAGGATTTTTGTGGAATTGTTGGATTGTTTTGTTGCTGGAAGGTTGTAAAGATGGAAAGTTGAAAAATTTTAATGCTTCTACCTACCAACGCCCAAATAACCAATACCCTACTCCTCGCTCCACCTGTAACTATCATGTTCCAAACCAATCAGATCTATGATACGGTTAACTACGGTCATGGCTACATCCTCTATGGTTTTTGGTTGGCTGTAGAAAGAAGGTACTGCCGGGCAAATTATACCGCCTGCTTCAGTTACGGTAGCCATATTGCGGATATGAATCAAATTTAAGGGCGTATCGCGTGCTACCAAAATCAATTTACGCCGTTCTTTCAAAATCACATCAGCGGCACGGGTAACCAGGTCGTCTGAAACACCGCTGGCAATTCGGCCAAGGGTGCCCATTGAACAGGGAACGATCACCATGGTATCAAAGCGTGCCGACCCGGAGGCAAACGGTGCCATGAAATCATTTTTGGCGTAGAATTTAAAAGGTAAATGCTCGTATGCTTTATTTCCCAGCTCATATTCCCAAACCTGCTTAGCATTGTCTGACATTACGATAGACAGGTCGTTGACTTGCGCTTCCAGCGTTTGCAGTTTTTCCAATAATAACTTTGCATAAATCGCCCCGCTGGCCCCTGTTACTGCAATTACGATCTTTCTTTTCATGTACCTGACAAAGGTAGGCATTAAAGTTAAGGGCACAAAAAAGGGCCGAATAACAAGTACTCGACCCTACATCTACCTATGAAAAACATGCCCTATGAGAGGGCATTGCAAATGTAGAAATACTTTTCTAATTACTAAACAAATTTTTAATAATTTTTTAATCGGCAGACTGCAGATTTTTTTCGATAAGTAGCTGAATTATACCGTCTACCAAGCCAACACTTGGCACGTAAATATTCTTCATATTCGCCCATTTCATCACCGATAAAAATATCTCGCAGGCGGGTATAATTACATCGGCACGGTCCTGATTTATACCAAGCACATTGATACGATCTTTAAGCGAAAACGAATTCAAATAATTATAGAGCGATTTTAATTTAAGGAAGCTAAGCGGGGCGCCATTTTTTTCTTCCGACATTTTGTAAAGCTTATTGATATTTCCCCCGGTACCAATTCCATTCAGGTTTTTAAATGACTTTGTGTTGTCGCGTACAAAATCACGCATTTCCTGCCATGTTTCATCTTTATCCTGATTATCCAGAATACGGATCGTTCCAATATTGAATGAGCGCGAAGCGAACAATTTACCATCGGCAAATAACGATAACTCGGTACTGCCGCCACCTACATCAACATAAAGGAAATTTTTGCTTTTATCAATGTTGTTTTCGGAATGGTTTGCATAAATAATCCGTGCCTCTTTCTGACCATTGATGATCTCGAGGTCGATTTCCGCAGTATTTTTTATCGCCTCAACAATTACCTGCCCATTCTTTGCCTCACGCATAGCAGAAGTTGCAAACGCAAGATAATCGCTCACTTTATACACATCCATCAGGTTCCGGAAAGCTCGCATGGCTTTAAGCAGATCTTCAGCTTTACGCTCTGAAATATGCTGTTCAATAAATGCATCATCACCTAACCGGAGAGGCACCCTAACCAGGGTATTCTTTTTAAAAGAAACCGATCCGTTATTTTCAATTATATCAGCTATAAGCAGTCTTATAGCATTCGACCCTATGTCGATGGCAGCGTATCTCAATTTGTATCAGCTTTTATTTTTGAGGTAGTTATAAATATCTATCTGAGCACGCGACGGCGTTACACTTTTTGTTTTATGATATTTATTATTATTCTGAATGTTGATCTCCCGTGCTTTGGTATTATCGCCTAATTGAATATTGATAATATCTCTGATCTCTTTTTTGATTTCCGGATCATAGATCGGATAACCAACTTCCACCCTATTATCAATATTACGGGTCATAAAATCAGCAGAGGTTAGGTATATAAGCTCGTTGCCGCCATTGCAATAAATGTGCACCCTGGCATGTTCAAGATATTTATCTACGATACTGATCACTTCAATATTTTCACTAAAACCTTTAACGCCTGGGATCAGGCAGCACATACCCCTTACTATCATACTTATCTTTACTCCTGCACTGCTTGCCTGGTATAACTTAGTAATGAGTTGCTCATCGGCAAGACTATTCATTTTCAATATCATGTAAGCTTTCTTACCGGCCCGGGCATTTTTTATTTCATTATCGATCAACTTATAAATAGCTGGCCTGGAGTCTATCGGCGAGACGATCAAGTGTTTTAGTCCCTTTGCCAGCGTATTTGTTTTCAGCGCCCTGAAAACCTCTACCAGATCGTCTGTTAGCTTTTTATTAGCCGTGAAAAGGGTATGATCGGCATAAATCTTCGCAGTCTTTTCGTTGAAATTTCCCGTCGACAGGCAGGCATAATTAACTGCACGTCCTTTTTCAGTTCGGGTTACCAGGCATATTTTGGAATGTACTTTATAATTAGGCACACCGTAAAGCACATTTACGCCTTCTTCCTGCAAACGACTACTATAGGTTATGTTATTTTCTTCGTCAAAGCGTGCACGCAATTCAACCAGGCAATTCACCTTTTTGCCATTTTTGGCGGCATTGATGAGTGCATGAATAACATGCGAATGGTCGGCCAGTCGGTAAAGCGCTATTGATATCTCCTTTACCTTTGGATCGATAGCTGCTTCGCGCAAAAAATGGATCACATAATCGTATGATTGATAAGGCGTGCTTACAAGATAATCCTTTATAGCGATCATACCGATCAAACTCTTTCCAAACGACAGGCCGGGAACTGGTAAAGCCGGGTAAGGCGGATACTCCAACTCGGGCCTGCCTACATTAGGAAACGATATAAAGTTTTTGAAATTAAGGTACCTGTTACCGGGTATCAGGTTCTCGGTATGAAGCCCCATCTTTTTCACCAGATAGCTAACCATTTCCACCGGCATTTCGCTATCGTAGAGTAAGCGCATGGGTCTGCCCTTTTTTCGCTTTTGTAAGCTTTTCGACAGGGCATCAATAAACTTTTCACTAACTACTTTATCGAGGTCTAATTCAGCATCGCGGGTAAGCTGGATCGAATAGGCTTCAATGTTGTCGTGATCGAAAATAAAGAAGATATCTTCGAGCGAATAACGGATAATATCGTCGACCAGAATTATAAATTTAAGCTTATTAGTTTCGGGTAAGACTAAAAAACGCGACAAGCTATCCCTTATCTCAATAAGCGCATATCGGGATTTTTGATTTTTAGTGAGCTTAACAAAAAAGTAAATACCACGGTCCCGCAATTCAGGAAAAGGTTGCGCATCATCGATCATGATAGGCACCAATGTTGCCAAAACCCTGTCACGAAAATAGCTTTTCACGAAGGCACCCCGGGTTACGTTTAGCTGCTTGTCATTGAGTATAAATATTTTCTCTTCGGCAAGCTGCTTAATGATGATGTTCTCGTAAAGATTGTTAAACTTACGTTCTTGTTTAACTACAATATTTTTTATCTGGCTCAGTATCTTTTTAGGATTATAACCCAGTACTTCTTTAGCTTTTTCATTCAGGTTTGCCAAACGGCTCATGGTTGCCACACGAACCCGGTAAAACTCATCAAGATTGGACGAAAAGATGGCCAGAAAGCGTACCCTTTCAATCAGTGGCACTGTAGGATCTGAGGCTTCCTGTAAAACCCGATCGTTAAAATACAACCAACTGATCTCGCGGTTTATTAAAGGTATCTTTTTAACATCCATATAATTGGGCTATTCAAGCCACTAGCTACAAAACTGCCTATTTATTTGTTAAGATAATATTAAGTAAGCGTTAAATAGTGCTTTTTATTTGGGGATTAGGAATTGGGGATTGGGCATTAGGCATTGGTTATTAGGCATTGGTTATTCGGTATCGGGCCGTTTGTAGATAGAGGTAATTAAACATTACTACGTTCCAACAATAAAACAATCACCAATTAACCAATTAACTAAATTGCTTATGTTTACATTGTAAACCCGCTACTATATGCCAACTTTTGATATCGTAAGTAAAATTGACGGCCAGACATTGGATAACGCCATCAATACTGCAAAAAAAGAGATACTAAATCGCTACGATTTTCACGACTCTAAAAGCACGATCGACCTGGATAAAAAAAGCAACGAGATAACCATTGTCACCGAAAACGACATGCGGCTGAAGGCGATAAAAGACGCTATTATAGGTAGAATGGTTAAACAAGGAATTGATCCCTCGGTTTTAGATGATGGCAAAGAACAATACGCCTCGGGCAATATGATCCGCAAAGAGATCAAGATCAAAGAGGGGCTTGATAAGCAAACAGCGTCTAAAATTGTCAAGAAGATAAAAGAAAGCGGTTTAAAGGTACAAGCTTCGACAATGGATGAACAGGTACGTGTACAGGCTAAAAAGATCGACGATCTGCAGGCCGTAATTGCATTGTGCCGTAAGGAAGATTTTGGTCAGCCTTTGCAGTATATCAATATGAGGAACTGATCGTTCAGATCACTTTCTCAAGCGTCCAATGATGTCCGAATGGATCTAAAAGTTCGCCATGCCTGTAGCCGTAGAAATAATCCTGCATAGGCGTAATTTCTGAAGCACCGGCCGCAATTGCTTGTTTCATCAGATTGTCGGGGTTGGCTACCCTAAGATGTATACCACAGGTTGTTACACCAAGAGATCGTGGACTTGCTTCGCCTCCGGCAGGTTTTTCTTCGTGAAAACGGAAAGCTACGCCATCAACCTCAAGTTCGGCTACATGGATACTACCATCGTCATTGCTAAAACTTCTGTATAATATTGCTCCAAAGGCCCGTTTATAAAATTCAATGGCTGCTATCCCCTCTTCGTGTTTAATATATAGCATCGGGATAAACGTAGTTTTGTTCTTATCGCTCATAATTGGATGATATTATGCAGTGGATTTTAGTTTATAAAGCGACCTAAAACAGACCATACATCGACCCAGGCCGGCGAAAAACCATACCCGGCTAACTTACCCTAATACAGGGTGCTTTTGAAATAAATACTTTAAAACAAATCGTACCCAACTAAATTAGTCCAAATGCACGAATAATGGGCAATTTATCCGCCGATACAATAATTTTATTTTTTTTTAAAATGTTTTCTGAGCCTGATCGTCTATACCTTTAAAGGAGAAAAACATTGATCACTGCTGCAATGCCCGAGGAAAAACAAAATCATATCATACAGGCTATCAAATCGTATGGTAAGGGTTTGTTGGGATTTATCCGTAAACGGGTAAAAAGCGATGCCGATGCTGAAGACATTCTGCAGGATGTTTGGTACCAACTGAGTGCGGTAGTAAATGCCGAACCGATAGAAGAAACCGGAGCCTGGCTTTACCGTGTTGCCAGAAACAAGATCATAGATAAAAGCAGGAAAAAAACGGAAGAGCTTTTCGACCTGAATTTCGGCGAAGAAAATGACGAAGAAGGTGGGCCGGATTTCAGAGAAATATTACTCACTGAAAGCACAACGCCTGAAACTGAATATATCCGCAATCTATTCTGGGAGCAGTTATTTTTAGCTCTTGATGAGTTGCCGCAGGAACAACGGCAAGTTTTTATATGGCAGGAGCTTGATGGAATTCGCTTTAATGAAATAGCCGAACGCACTGGCGAAAACGTGCAAACGCTGGTCTCGAGAAAGCGTTACGCCGTGGTCCATTTGCGCAAAAGGCTAAAACAATTGTATGTAGAGTTAACAGATTATTAAAAATTAAAAAATGAGAAATACAACATATGGAAAACCGGATTACCGAAACAGGGCCGGTTTCAGAAAAAAATTAATATTTATACCATTTTTGGTAGTAGGAGGCATTGCTCTGGTTAGCTATATTGTGATGCTGCTATGGAACGCATTAATGCCGGATATTTTCCACCTGGGTGTTATCAGCTTCTGGCAAGCTGCCGGACTCCTGGCACTCAGCAAGATATTTTTCGGCTTTGGCCCCAAAGGTGGTCGCGGTGGTGCCCCCTGGATGCGTCATAAAATGGAACGCTTTAAAAACATGAGCCCTGAGGAACAACAACAATTTCGCGAACAAATGCGCGAACGTTGCGGTAAATGGGGCGGCAGGTTTGGTCACCAATACTGGGAACAAACTGCTGGGACCGAGCCTCAAAAAGCAGATGAGGATACAAACATTAAATCCTGATCAAACTTAGCGAGGTCGTTAAATTATAAAAGCTGATTTTAGCAAAAAACATATTTGCAATGGAGATATTAATTTTCAAAACAAACGTGCGTAAAAGAACAGAAGTAAGCAAGGTAAGGTCCTTGCTTATTTCTGTTCCTTCTATATTGAACTGGAATTTCGATCTGGACGATTGCGACAACATATTAAGGATAGAATCAAACGGTTTAAATACACACTATATCGAATCCTTGCTGCAAAATGCCGGGTTTGACTGTCGCGAACTGGACGATTGATACCATATGCGTTTTTAAACGATTTATGAAGCAAGCGCTACTGTCATTGCTCTCCTCCCCTTTACTTAGTTCCATCTGCATCCTTTTTTAGCGCAAAAAGGCTATTTTACAGCCAGTTCTTTTTTCTTGTTTTATTGCCATTTGCTTTGTCAGCGCATTGATCCCGGCAATAAAAAGGCCGTATTTTCATTATAAAAATATCCGGATCGGGTAAAATTCATAATCTCTACAGTTTTATTTCATTACAAATAATTAATTTTATCCTAAAGAAAACTTAACATTCAATTTAGTTTGCTACTTTTGCATCCCCGAATCCAAGTTTAAAACCGCGTGCCGAAGACTTTTACCATAGTATTAAAAAACAACTGGAAACAAACCTGGAGTTCGTCACTTCAAAGGACCCAAATCATTATCGGGACACTTTTGATGACGATCACTTCCTGCATGCTTCCTACTTTTTTTAATACTATACAAAAAAGAACCGGACCAGTGATCAATGACTGGGTGCTTGCATCGGTAACTCCACACAATGTTTCCTGGGGGATATTTACAGTTATTTGGGGCTGGGGGCTGTATGCACTTTGGAAAGGTATTCAAAAGCCAACCATTTACATTACTTACGTTTGGACATTCCTTTTTGTTTGTATGCTTCGCGTGTTAACCATCACGCTGATACCGCTTGACCCGCCCGTAGGGCTTGTTATTTTAAAGGATCCGATCACCGGAATATTTTATGGTGAGAGCACCATTACGAAAGACCTGTTTTTCTCGGGGCACACTTCGGTATTATTTCTTAGCATTCTTTGCCTTGAATCTAAAGCAGATAAGATCTTAGCCACCCTGGCAACCATTACAGTGGCTATTTTGCTCGTAATTCAACACGCTCATTATACCGTTGATATCATTGCGGCTCCGCTTGTTACTTACCCCGTTTACCGTTTGGTAAAATATTTTCTGGGTTAATAAAATATTATCATTTGCTGGTGCTATACAAAAAAAGCCCCCGCCTGGCAGCAGGGGCCTGTTCCGGTTATTAAACCGGAACCAACCTAAACCTTATCACGCTTAAATAACGTGTTAACTTAGTAACTTGGTTTGCTGTTTGCGCGTTTTTACTTTTCAATGATAATAGCAGTGTAAAATGGATGCCGATGAACTAATACGCCTGATCAGTATCAGCAGGGATCGCCCGCTTCTGCCCGAAAGCTATATACCCTGGCAAAATCCGATCGGTGCCGACGAATATTTTCTCCCCGAGCATTTGAATTCGCTGGAGGGTACCGAGATATATAAAACACTTGATCTGCGTCAGAAACTTGAATTGGGCAGGCATGAGGTAGTTCAGGTAATGTACTCCTATGCATGGGGAGAAGGATTATTCTGTTTGTTTATGAATAAATACATCATGGGACTTTCGCCGGATAATCTGGAATATCAATTTCTGCTACGCGAACTTATCGAGGAATTCAGACATCAGGAAATGTTTAGCCGGTCTATTTTAAAGCTTGAAGGGAAGCCTATAAAAATAAGCCCTGGCCACCGCATTATCGGCAATATTACCACGAAACTCTTGCCTGTTGATTGTCTGTTTATGGGTAGTCTGTCTATTGAAATGGTTTCCGACCGCTATGGAAATTTCGCAAGGAAAGATCCGAAAACTTACAGTTTGTTGCGTAAAGTGTTTGAGTTGCATCAAATAGAGGAAGGGCGGCACATCCTTTTCACCAAAGATATGCTGGCAAAATTCACAGCCAAAGCAGGTTTTATCCGCCGAACGGTTTACAGTTTCGTCGTACTATTCAACATCTACTTTTTACGAACCCTGTATGTTAAAAAGGAGATCTACCAACGAGTTGGGATAAGCAACCCGGCATTAGCCTACCAACAGGCCAAAAGGAATTATAAGGAAAAGTTCACACAGAGCTGTTTAATGGATATCATCAGCTTTGTTGATAGCTGGAATGGATTTAACACTGCTACCCGCTGGGCCTGGCGCTGGCTGATGGGCGCTAATGTTTAATTAATTGGATAAACAGCACCTGGCAATTCACATCAAATTTAACTGTGCGAACCGAAGCTAAATCAGTTCGCTTCAAGGTTGATGTATTCCTGCACACGTTCTTGTTGCCCCGGTTTACCATTTTTAAAAGCTGACCTTGGTTTTAGGCCGAGTAGTTCGAACATGGCCATATCAGTATCAAAGGCCGGGTTAGGTGTGGTAAGCAATTTATCTCCTGCAAATATCGAATTGGCACCCGCCATAAAGCAAAACGCTTGTTCTACGGTTGTCATTTCAGTTCTGCCCGCAGAAAGGCGCACTACTGTCTTTGGCATGATGATACGGGCAGTAGCTATCATCCGGACCATATCCCATATCGGCAAGCGGGCCTGATCGGCCAGCGGTGTACCCTTTATAGGCACCAAAGCATTAATTGGAACCGACTCCGGATGTTTAGGTAAATTTGAGAGCGTTTTCAGCATAGAAATCCTATCTTCTACCGTTTCTCCCAAACCGATGATACCACCACTGCAAACCGTGATTTTTGCCTTACGTACATGTTCGAGTGTTTTTAACCGATCATCATAGGTTCTGGTAGTGATGATGCGTTTATAATCTTCTTCAGAGGTATCCAGGTTATGGTTATAGGCATACAAGCCTGCATCCGCAAGGCGCTGCGCCTGCGATTCGGTAAGCATACCAAGGGTGCAGCAAACCTCCATATCAAGTTCGTTCACTGCTTTCACCATATCTATAACTTTGTCAAAATCGCGGTTATCGCGCACTTCGCGCCAGGCGGCACCCATGCAAAGCCTTGATGCGCCACCTGCCTTCGCTTTTTCTGCGGCGGCAATAACTTCATCTTTTGGCATCATGGCATGCACATCCACACCGGTATTGTAGCGTGCAGCCTGCGGGCAATAAGCACAATCTTCGGGGCAGCCGCCGGTTTTGATCGAAATCAGTGAACTGATCTGTACCTCGGCATAGTCCTTATTTTCGCGGTGAATCGTTGCAGCCTGGTATACCAGGTCTAATAATGGTCGATGGTAAATTTCAGCAATTTCTTCTTTGGTCCAGTTGTTTCTTAGTTCCGACATAGGTCTTGTATTCAGCCCTCAAATTTATAATAAAGGATTTGTTTTTTAGTGTGGATGTTTCAGAATGATCTGGGTTGCCAACCAGAGTGGAAGCAGGAATCCGGCACAATCTGTAAAAGTTGTAATAATAATAGACGAAGCCACGGCCGGATCTATTCCAAACCTTTTTAAAACCAGCGGTATAGATGCGCCCGTTAAACCGGCTATAATAAGGTTGCCGGTCATGGCAAAGAACAAAACGATACCCAGTTTGAAACTTGCATCATAGATCAAAGCAATAGCAAAAACAATCAGGCCATTAGCAGCACCATTGACCAGGCCAACCAAAAATTCCTTGATAACCGTGTTATAGGCCTGCTGGTCAGTAAGGTCGCTCAAAGATATACGCCTCACAGTTACTGCAAGCGCCTGTGTAGCTGCGTTACCACCCATACCTGCGATAATGGTCATATAAGCCGAAATAATTGTTAGCTGACCAATTGTAGCATCAAATTGCCTGATAATAGAGGCTGCAAGGTAGGCCGTTCCTAAATTGATGACCAGCCAGGGCAAACGGCTTTTAACAGCCGCTATCCAGGTACCACTCAATTCTTCATCTTCCGAAACACCCGAAATTTTCAAGATATCTTCGGTACTCTCCTCTTCCATTACATCGATGATATCATCTACCGTAATGCGCCCCAGCAATTTCATCTGATCATCTACTACCGGTATAGCTGTCAGGTTGTACTGCGAAAATAGTTTTGCTACCTCTTCCTGATCAAGATCTGCTTTAACAAATACAAACTCGCGGTTTACCAGCGTATTCACCCAGGTATTGGCATGGGCTTTCAGAATTGATTTGATAGATAAAATACCTTTTAAGATATTCTCACTATCTACAGCATATATCGTATTAAACTCTTCTAATTCTTCAGACTGACGAATGATCTCGTCGATGGCCGTCATTTTGTCCATATCAATATTAACCTTGATAATGGAGGTGTTCATCAAACCACCGGCGGTTTCTTCGTCGTAACTTAAAAGCGTACGGATATTGGATGCATCTTCTTCGTCGATATCGCCTAATATCTCCTTTTGCTCATCTTCATCCAGCTGCGAAATGATATCGGTTGCATCGTCATAGTCCAGATCTTCGACAATTTCAGATCGCTTTTCAGGGGTCAGGCTGATCAAGAGTTCACCGGGATCCTGCTCCTCGTTCATTTCTGAAATTACATCAGAAGCTTCTTCTGTGGGCAGGATATTAATGATGCGTTCGCGCGCTTCAAGGGGGAGTCGTTCAAAAAGTATGGCGATCTCGGACGCGTGATAATCTGCCAGAACAAGTTCCAGTTCAGCATCATCGCCATTGAGCGCATTTTTAATGCGCTCCAGATCTTCTTTATTGATCTCGAAAGATTCCATACCCGACGAAAATACGGATTTATACCTCAAATGGTGCGCAAAAAACGAATAATTTAAGCTTCAGACTACTTTACAAAAAGCAGTGGTTTTTAGATCGAATAGCTGTATTTTGCACTAACGAATGTTAATTTTTCCACCTTAGCCAGAAAATGATTCACCTGCATTTTTCGTACCGAAACGTTAAGCTGACATTGGTTATCAAAAGCCTGTGAGAGTATTTCCAGGTTTTCATCTTTGACCAAACGCATAACATCATTCATCTGCAGATATTCAAATGAGAGCGTATATACATCATTAAGTGTCTTTTCTACTACCCGGGAATTATCAAGTGCAGCTTCGGCAGCAGTTTTGTAGGCGTTAATCAGGCCCGGAACACCAAGTAATGTGCCACCAAAATACCTTACCACTACGATTGCCGTATTTGTTAGATTTCGCGAAAACAAAGTATTTAAGATTGGCCTGCCGGCAGTTCCGGAAGGCTCACCATCGTCATTTAAACGAAATACCGATTTGTCGGTGGTCCAGCGCGCTGCCCAGCAATGGTGGTTGGCTTTGGGATGATCTTTTTGCAAATTGGCAACAATAGCTTTTATCTCCGACTGTTCAGTTGTTGGGAAAGCATATCCCATGAATTTACTACCCCTGTCGCGGAAAATGCCTTCAGCCGGGCCTGCAATAGTAAGGTAAGTATCATCAAAAAGCATCAGAAAATAACGGAAACGAGATGTATCAGCGAATCATGAAATGAATTGATCAATATGGCAATTAAGCCAAGCACAATACCCGAAATATTCAACCAGCTAAGCTTTTCTTTAAATACTGCTACGCCTACACCTGCGCCAAGAAGAATAACTCCTATATCCATCGACGAAAAAACATAGGATGGTCTGGCTGCCAAAGCCTGATGCGCTTTAATGAAAAATAAAATATTGCCAAAATTTGCAGCACCCAGCGTCCAGCCGATCAGGATGTGGGGCCAGGAAAAACGCATACGTTTTGTACTTACCTGGTACAAAAGTCCAAGCAAGGACACGGTGAATGCCAGAGAAAATACGATAAATAGCGAAGTAGCAAGGTTATTTGCCTTAGCAACCTGTTTCAACAAAACATCAATAAGGCCCATCCCAACAAAAATGATGAACAGGTAAAACCACGAAAAAGCAGATTTACGTCGTAAAGTGTTTTTCTGCTTCCATGGTATTAGACATATCAGCGCTAAAAATCCGACCGAAATACCGATAATCTTCACCAGATCGGCGTTTTCACTAAAAAGCAGAAAGGACGACAGTACGGGTATGAACAATGAAAGTCGTTGAGCAACATCGGTTTTTACGATACCGCTTTGCTTTATTGAAGCGGCGATAAATAAAAATAGGACAGGCAATAATAAGCCTAAAACCAAATAAGTTGCTACAGATGATTCCTGGACCTGTACAAAATGAGGATGTAGAAATAACCATGTTAAAATAATTGCAGCTGAGTAATTCCAGGTAATAGCCTGATAAACATCGATCTGGTACCGACGGGCTAATTTCAGCATCACCGAAACGGTTACGCTACAACAAATACTCAGGAAGATATAAAACATTTACTTGACGGGCTTATTGTACACTATATCTAAATGATCTTCAGCAAAAGTAAACTCTTCTGATGCAATTTGCGCTAACCTGGGAGCTTTTATTCCTTTTTGCAAAATAGGCTTGCCGGTAAAAATACGGGCTTCATCCCACAACCCGGCTTCGATAAAACTATTTATAGTAAAGGCCCCACCTTCGATGATCACAGATTGGATATCCTGCAAGTAAAGCTGAAACAGAATATATTGTGGAACAAACCGTTCAAAATCTTCAAGCGCTATATATTTGATCTTCCCTACAACATCCGTTTTGATCTCGTTAAATACGATCGTTTCGGCACTTTGATCGAACAAATTCAGATCGGGTCGGAGTTCCAGTTTCCTGTCTATCACTATCCTTTTAGGCGACCTGCCCGGCCAAAGCCTGCTATCCAATTTCGGATCATCTATCGCTGCTGTATGCTTACCAACTAAAATAGCATCCTCTTCGGTTCGCCATTGATGCACCAACTGACGCGATTCGGAACCGGTTATCCAAAACTGCTTTCCATCTTCTGGTGCAAAAAAGCCATCATCTGTTTGTGCCCATTTTAAAATGATATAAGGTCTTTTATTTTTTACCCGGGTAAAAAACCGGCGGTTAAGCCATTCGCATTCTTCCTTTAATACGCCTATGGTAACTTTGATACAAGCTGCAAGTAATTTATTGATACCGCTTCCGTTAACGTGTTCAAAAGGATCGGTGCATCCTACAACAACAATAGGTAGCTGATGCTTGATGATAAGATCGGCACAAGGTGGTGTTTTTCCATGGTGCGCGCAGGGCTCGAGCGAAACGTAGATTGTGCTGTTTCGAAGCAAATCAGCGGCATTCTCATATTTCAGTAAAACCTGGTTTATCGCATTAACTTCGGCATGTGCCTGCCCATATTGCTGATGATACCCCTCGCCTATTATTACACCATCATGCACAATAACTGCCCCAACCATCGGGTTAGGACTTACTTGGCCTATTCCCAGGGCTGCAAGTTCGAGGCAACGCCGCATGTATGGTTCGTGTGCAGACATGGGGCTAAGTTAGTAGTTTGTGATTGGTTAACCAGTTAATCATTGAATTTTTGACTCCTTAACTAATCACTAATTAACAGGGTAACTAGTCACAGTTCAACCAAGCACTAATGAACAAATCACTATTTTTACCCCATGTCATCTATTAAAGAAGTTTTATTGTTATTTAAAAGCGAACTATCACTGCATTATGACAGTAATGAGGCCGTATCTATTGCCAAACTAGCGCTTGAATCTGTCACGGGCTTTTCAACTTCGAAGATGATGGCTTTTCCCGAAACCAGGTTAGCAGATCATCAATCAGCAGCGATATACCAGTTGTTAGCCGAACTTAAAACCGGCAAGCCGATACAATATATAATCGGGCACACTGAATTTTTTGGCCTCAAGTTTAGCGTAAATTCCAATGTTTTGATACCCCGGCCGGAAACAGAGGAATTGGTGGATTGGGTAATTGAATCATTAAGCATAGGGCATCAGGCAAAAGGAAACCTGCTGGATATCGGTACAGGATCCGGTTGTATTGCCATCAGCCTGAAAAAGAATCTGCCCGAAATTGAAGTAACTGCAATAGACATCTCGCCAGGTGCCCTTCAAACGGCAAAAGAGAATGCTATATTTAATCAAACTGCTATAAATTTTTTGGAGGTCGATATACTCAAGAATAAGGCATCAGTAGGCCTGCCGAAATTTAAGGTCATTATTTCTAACCCACCTTATGTTACACAGCTCGACAAAAAGCAAATGCACCAGAATGTAACGGATTTTGAACCGCATACCGCCTTATTTGTTCCGGAACAAGACCCGCTATTGTTTTACCGGGGTATAGCCGATTT
>CAISPD010000261.1 GCA_903887275.1 uncultured Mucilaginibacter sp. | reverse complement strand
TCTAACGATAAAACCGGGACTGTTTGCTGATACCTTGAATGGAGGCTATTCTTATGATGGGCTTTCACAAAAAGTTTCAGGTAAAACATTTTCAACGGAAAATGATATTTCCTGGATGTTACGTCTTCGGAATTTTTCGATCAGTACCTTATCAGGATTCGAAGTTAAAAATGACAGGACCAGCAATGCCCTTTTTAAGATTCAGAATGGAGTAAATTTAATTCCGCGAGCAGATTTTACAGATACCATTAACCGCCGTTTTAGCCGGGTTTTTGAAAATGTCGGGTTGGCATTTGAAAGCGGCAATTGGAACGGTTCTATTGATCTGAAAAGTAGTTATAATTACATCGAAAATACTGAAAAGCGGGTTAACCGATATGACCGTTTGCTATTAATTGATCCTGCATTGACGGTCAGGTATACGATAAATGCTTATGTAGAAAATAACTTATCGGTATCCAGATCAATCAGCATTATCAATAATGGCAACAGCAGTTATGTGCTGGTTGATTACAGAGACCTGGTAAACAACAAGCAAGCGATTGATCAGATAAAAAACTATGGGGCAGTTTACGCCTTGAACTATCGAAATATTGTAAAGGGAATTTTTGCAAATTTCGATTTACTGTACCAAAGCACAGCTAATAATTTCCTGGTGGATTACCTATACGCAGGTATTTTAACAACCAGAAACTTTGTAGCGTTCCCTAATCGGACAGAAAGTTTCGGTGCTTCTTTAAATGGGAGCAAATATGATGATGTGATCAAGACTAATTTTAATATTGGAGGGAATTATACCCTTAACCGCCTGAATGAGCTGCAACAAAACAAACTGTATCATATCATCACAGAGGTTTATTCGGTTCATACGAGGATTACTTCCAGCGTTTCGCCAAATCTGTCGGTCATCTATAATTCCAGTTTATCTGCTTTTTATAATTCAAATTATGCAGGAGGGAAGAAGCTTATCGAAAACCCTATTTTATCCTTCAAACAAAGCCTATCACTTAAATTGTTTGTGCAGCCGCATTTGAGTATTGGTGGTAATGTTGCGCAGAATGCCGATTTCCAGCGTCCGATGTCAAAATCCGAAAGTTATTTCGCTGACTTTTATTTTCAGAAAACCTTAGCTAAACCGAAAATTGATCTGTCTGTTGGTGCTGATAATATTTTCGACGCAAAAACTTTTAAAAGCTACGGGTATACAGCAAATATTTTTACGATGTCAGCATATACGTTGCGACCCCGGTCGTTGATGTTTAGGGTCAATTTTCAATTTTGAGGCCGAGCTTTTAAAGCCAACAGTACTTACAGCTGTAAGCTTATTGATTTTTACCACGAGTTGAAAACTCTTGTACGCGGTAAACAACCAATATTCACCTTGCGTACTCCTGATAGCTATCGGGATACGGACTTATTTGAACTTCCAGCCTTCTCTGCATATATCTTAAACCCTTCCAAATAGCTTGCAGGCTGATAGTTAAAAGCCTTTTCAAACTTATCCGAGTTGAAAATATAATCGTGATTGTACTGATAATACATCTCAACACTTTCACCAACAAGTTTAACAAACAGTCCGTAGCTCCATAGCATGAATTTACCCAAGGTCATAAAACTGGGTTTGGTATCATTTGCCTTTGCAGCAAGTTCAATAAATTGCTGGCCGGTTAAGGGCTTTGCAGTCGGCATGTGCCAGGTTTGGTTATCACTGGAAGCATCCTGTCCCAATAAAAACAGTCCTTTGCCCATATCCGGGATGTAGCTAAAACTATGCAGCTTACCTGGGTCACCTATCAATTGGGCTTTTTGTTTTTTCGCAAACTTGTCTAAAACCATTACATCAAAAAAGCTGTTGCCGTTATCGGTGCCGTAAAAATCTGCAGCGCGGGCTATCGATGCGTTTATATTACCAGCCTTCGCTTCGTCCAGCAATTGTGTAGCAATACGGGCACGTATCTCCCCTTTTACGCTGGAGGGGTTATAGGGTGTTGTTTCCAACATTGGTCCGTTGACCAGACCATAGCTGTAAACATTGTCAAAAAAGATTAGTCGGGCTCCTGTTTCCTTACCTGCATTAATGAAGTTATTCATCACTACGGGCCATTGTTGGGCCCATATTTTTTTGTCGTACACAAGGCCCGCGGTCAGGTAGATTACCTTCGAGCCTTTAACTGCTTCAAGTACTTCTTTAAAGTTGAGCAGATCAGCTTTTGCCCAGGTTTGGTTCCTGCCGGTTGTTTTGATCTCTTTCCGGCTCACCAGCCTGGTTGGTTCATTGTTATTACTTTGCAGTTCGCGGGCCAGTGCATTTGCTACCGGGCCGCCGGCTCCTAATATGGTATGCATAATTTTTCCTGTTTAATGTTATACAAATTTAATGGGCCCTTGTTAGAGGAAACGTTAACAAAAGATAAGAAAGTGGGGAAGTCGGGAAGTCCGGAAGTCCGAAAGTTGGGATTAGTTTTATTGGTTTAATTGGTTGTATTGGTTGAACTGGTTGTATTGGTTGAACTGGTTGTCCCGATAGCTATTGGGACAGTTGTACTGGTTTGGCTTTATCTAGGTTTAAACCTTTTTGGTAATGGCTAAATTGCCATTTGGTAAATCACAGGTTAACAAATGACAGGGTAACTAATCACAAGTTGACCAATCACCAGTTAACCAATCACAAATTAGCTAATCACCAGTTAGCCAATCACTTAACCCCGGTAAGTACTCTTCGTCGGATACGCGATAGCGATACCGGAGTGATGCCCAGGTAATTGGCAATATAATGCTGGGGCATGCGCCTTAAGATATCCTTGCCGGTATTGTACAATTGCAGGTAGCGCTCTTCAGGTGTCTGGGTGATGAATGATGCCACGCGATCCTCATAGCAAACAATGGTTTCTTCGGCAACCAGTCGGCCGAACTTTTCTACTTTATAAGCCAGCATTGGGTTGGCCAGCATTTGGTCCAGATCGCGATGGGTAAAGGTAATGAGTAAACAGTCTTCCAATGCCTGTATATAAGTTAGACCAGGCAGTCCGGTAAGGAAGCTTTTGTAAGAGGTAACAAATTCGTTCTCGAAACTGAAATAGCCGGTAATTTCCTGCCCGTCTTTGATGTGGTAATACCTAACCGTTCCTATGATCATAAAGGCAACCTTATCGCAAACCTTACCAGGCTCAGCAAAGTAATGTTTCTTTTTAAGCTGGTTTATGCTCAGATGCTGCGAAAAAATAATCCATTCGGCCTCATTAAAGTCGATATATTTTTTTAGCTGTTCGCGGTAGATATTTAAGGCCGAGTTTGCGTCCATATCGTAAAGATACTAAAAGAATTATTGGCTCTTTAATCCTTTGCCGACCTGATCAAACTTATTTGACCATTATCCGATCGATCAGGAAAAAAACTGCAAAAACAACACTGGCAATACCATTGGTGGTCATGAATGCAAAATTTACCCTGCTAAGGTCGTTTGGTTTTACCAGTCGGTGTTGGTAGATAAGCATCGAGCAGAAAAACCCAATGCCAATATAATAAGGCCAGCTAACCGTGGTAAAGAATACCGGCATAATGATAAACAAAGCTGAAAAAAAGTGCAATAAAGTAGACAGACGTAAGGCATTTACCTTACCCAGCCAGGCAGGGATAGAGTGCAGGGCCTGTCCGCGATCAAAATCCTCATCCTGCAAAGCGTAAATGATGTCAAATCCACTAACCCAGCATAATACTGCTAGCGAAAAGAAAACCGGCAGCAAAGCGAATGCCCCTGTTACAACGAGATAAGCACCAATGGGAGCGAGTGCCAATCCGAGACCAAGTACCAAATGGCATAAAGCAGTGAATCTTTTGGTTGCACTGTAGCCAAGTATCACCAACAAGGCTACAGGCGACAAGTAAAAACAAAGCGGATTGATAAACCAGGTGGTGATTACCAGCAAACTGCAATTAATAATGGTAAAGGTAAGTGCAGCTTTCGCACTGATACGGCCCGCCGGGATATCACGTTTGAGCGTTCGGGGATTTATTGCATCTATATCCCTATCCAGGTAACGGTTGAAGGCCATCGCCGAATTACGGGCAAAGACCATACATGCCAGCATCAATACCAGTTTCAGCCAGTCGAAATGGTTGGCGGTAGTAGTAACTGCCAGAAAATAGCCGATAATAGCGAAAGGCAGTGCAAAAATTGTGTGTGCAAATAGCACGAGTGAAAAATACTTCTTCATGAATAATAAAATATCGAATAACGAATATCTAATGTTAAATGATGATGTAACAGTTGCTTCATTATTCCTTGCCAACCTGCTGCCAGGTATCTCCTATACTCGAAACGTCAAAACTTTTATTTACCCCGTCTATAAAACCCAGCACTTCATCGCGGCCCAATTGGGTTTCGGCCGAGGTGATGAAATAGGGTGGCAATTCGTGGAAGGTAGTTAAAAGTGCTTTTTTAAATTTAGCCACATTTTGATCGGTTTTGGTGACTGATTGCTTGTCGGCTTTGGTAAAAACTATAACAAACGAAAGGCCTTTTTCGCCCAGCCAGTTGCAAAATTCCAGGTCTATTTTCTGCGGCTCAAGCCTGCTGTCTATCAATACCAAAACACATTGCAAACTTTCACGTTTATCCAGGTAGGTGCGGATAAATTTATTCCAGTCCTCTTTTTTGCTTTTTGATATACGGGCAAAGCCGTAACCGGGTAAGTCGACCAGGTACCAGTTATCGTTGATCAGAAAATGGTTGATCAATTGCGTTTTGCCGGGAGTTTGTGAGGTTTTCGCTAATGCTTTTTTGCCCGTTATCATATTGATAAGCGATGATTTGCCCACATTTGAACGGCCAATAAAAGCGTATTCCGGTTTAAGCGGCGGTGGTAATTTGGATACCTGCGTATTGCTGCAAATAAACTCGGCTGATTTTACGATCATGACGCAAAGTTAGTGATTAGAGATTAGTTAATTTGTGATTAGTTTAGTATTCAGAAATACTCAAATTGTCATTTTTTTACCCATTTAGCGCCTGATTATTAATTGAAAAATCTAAAATCACTAAATTTGATGTTTAAACATATAAATTATGGAATCTTATAAAATACCCGCCAACACCCGAATCGGGCACGTGCATTTAAAGGTAAGCGACCTGCAAAGGGCGATAGACTTTTATTGCGGATTACTGGGGTTTGAATTGGTAATGAAATATGGTAGCCAGGCCGCGTTTATATCGGCAGGGGGGTACCACCACCATATTGGCTTAAATACCTGGCATAGTAAAGGCCAGCCGCCTGCACCACCCGAAGCACCCGGCCTGTACCATACCGCTATTTTGTTTCCTGAAAGAAAAGATCTGGCGGTTGAACTTCAAAGATTGATAGACGCCAAATACCCGATCACAGGCGCATCAGATCACGGTGTATCCGAAGCTATATACCTCGATGATCCTGATGGCAACGGTGTGGAACTTTACTGGGACAGGCCCAAAGATGAATGGCCCAAAGATGATAAAGGCGACCTTACCATGTTTACCCGGTCTTTGGATATCCATGGCTTATTGGCGTTGCTTAATTAGTTATTTGAGCCGGTAGTCCCGATAGCTATCGGGACTACCAGTTCAACTTCTACAACTTTATTTAACCAATACATCTACTAAACCCCTCAAAGTTTACCCCCTGCCAACATTCCAACGTTTCAACCTTCCAACATTTCAACCTATCTTTGCCCCCAATGAGCAAAACAGTAATACCCTATACCGAGGAGCAGGGCACCAAAAAAGAGCAGGTGGCCGATATGTTCAACAACATTTCTAAAACCTACGATTTCCTGAATCATTTTTTGTCGCTGGGCATTGATATCATCTGGCGTAAAAAAGCGATCAACGAATTGAAAAAAGATCAGCCCAAACTGATTCTGGATGTTGCCACCGGCACCGGCGATTTTGCCTTTGAGGCGCTTAAAATTTTGAAACCTGAAAAGATCATTGGGGTTGATATTTCGCGGGGTATGCTGGATATAGCGGATCAAAAAATTGCTAAACGCAACCTAAATGATCGTTTCGAAGTAAAACTCGGTGATTCGGAAGGTTTGCCTTTTGAGGCAGCTGTATTTGATGCGGTTACTGTGGCCTACGGGGTGCGTAATTTTGAAAATCTGGAAAAGGGCATTGCCGATATATTAAGGGTATTAAAACCCGGTGGTAAAGCCGTTGTGCTGGAATTTTCGAAACCCAAAGCTTTTCCGATAAAGCAGTTGTATAATTTTTATTTCAATTATATCACCCCTGGTATAGGCAAGTTATTCTCAAAAGATGCGCGCGCTTACACCTATTTGCCCGAATCGGTAGCCGCTTTTCCGGATGGAAAAGATTTCACTGGTCTGATGGATAAAGTGGGTTATCAAAATACCAAATGCCGGCCGCTGGCGTTTGGCATTTGTTCGATATATACTGGAGTTAAATAAGTGTTGAGCATAGCGAACAGGGTATCAAATATCGAACACCGAATTATGAATAATGAAGCATTTTGGCGATCGATAACCAACATTCAGCATTAATTATTCGATATTCAACATTCGGTATTAATACACGGTTACCGCAGGTAGCGAAGAAAATAAAATATGCAAAAAAAACGGTTCCTGTTCATCCTGATCCTGCTGTTTTCCTGCAAATTTGCATTTGCGCAGGTTCCTTCATGGGGTGGTGGTGCCGACCAGACCGACTTTAGCTTTGGATTCAGTTTTCAATCGGTAAGCAGTTATTACAAGATCGATAAAAAACCCAACTGGCAGGCTCCTTATTTCGACCCGGGTGTTGGGCATAATATCACCGATGCGGTTACCAGCATCACTTCGCCTAATTCGCCCGGCTTTGCCGTAGGTTTCCTGGCACGTTACACCTTTACCGATTTCCTGGAATTTAGGGCAACCCCTTCGCTGGTATTTGCTGACCGAACTGTTAAATATACCTATGCAACTGCTTCACAAAATACCAACAGTACTGTGCCAGCAACCGACCTTGATTTTCCTTTTTCTTTAAAACTAAAATCTGAACGAATCCAGGATTTCAGGGCCTATATGCTGGCAGGTATCAAATATTCTATGGCAGTGGGCTCCAAAAAAAATAGTCCGGATATTGATCCCTTGCAAGCCGTATTGCGTAATAAAGCCGGATTCGGCTCTTATGAGGTCGGACTCGGTGCCGATATATATTTCGAGTATTTTAAATTATCACCCGAAATAAAACTGTCCAATTCGTTTGGCAATTTGCTGATACCTGAGGCAAATCCTTATTCCTCGCCTCTCAATAAACTATCCCTGCATACCGTTACCATCAGTTTGATTTTTGAGTAGGAGGGAGTCGAGGGGTAGGTAAGTCCGGGAGTCGGGAAGTCCGAAAGATCAGGTGTATCGTCCTGCAACATGTTTACAGGTTAAATGATTGATCCCGATATAAGTTTACGTTATTTATTAGTCCTAAAATAAGATTAGATATCATTACATTTCGAAACCCGCTATCGTTACTGAACATGCCAATTCTTATATTTCTTTCGGACTTAGGCGG
>CAISPD010000260.1 GCA_903887275.1 uncultured Mucilaginibacter sp. | reverse complement strand
TTTAAGATTTATAAATTAATTATTCAAACAGGCCATTTTAAAAAGTTTTTGCAATTAAAGGGTGTTTACCAAATAATTTCTGCAACGATCCTGATATTGAATTAATAATTTGTTAATATAAAAATGTTGTTGAAAGTATTGATGATATGCAAATACCTCCCGGTTGGGCTCATTATTTGCCATTTTGTCTCCAATATTTAGAATTTGAAAGAACAATTTAAGTAAGCTTATTAGGGTTTAAAAAAAACTGTCTAGTGTTAAAATATCATCATACCTGACAATTTATCGGGTGGTAATTTTTTTGTTACTGTTTTGCACCTGGCTGTGTATAAAAATAAATTCCGGCAATTTAAGACACGGTAATATGACCAAAAAAAAACAGCGGGCTGTTGCCCGCTGTTTTCCCTGACAAAATAATACCATTAATTTTATTTATCCCATTGCACTGAAGCCGACTGGGTTTGACTTGAATTAGTGCCGATCTGAATAATAAATTGACCTGGCTCCCAGTCGTATTTCAAGCTGCTGTTGTAAAACTTCAGATCATCGGTTGTAATGTTAAACGTTACGTCCTTTTTCTCGCCAGCTTGCAGGCTGATCTTTTTGAAACCCTTTAATTCCTTAACCGCCCTGCTGATACTTGCTACCGGATCGCTGATGTACAATTGCACTACTTCTTCGCCGGCCAGTTTCCCGGTATTGGTAACGGTTACCGTTGCTGTCAGCACTTCATTGCCTTTTAAATTTGATTTTCTCAATTTTACCTGGCTATAATCAAAGCTGGTATAACTTAAACCGTAACCAAAAGGATAAAGAGGTTCGTTGGCGATGTCGATATAGTCTGATTTGAATTTTGCCGGCCCATTTCCATCAAATGGCCTGCCAGTATTTTTGTGATTATAATATAAAGGTATCTGACCAACACTTAACGGGAAGGTTGCCGTGATCTTTCCGGAAGGATTATAATTTCCAAAAAGCACATCAGCTATCGCGTTTCCAGCTTCAGTACCCGGATGCCATACGTCGAGAATCGCATCCATGTTTTTGTTTTCCCACGGAAGGGTCAGCGGACGTCCGTTAAATAACACCAAAACAATTGGCTTACCAGTTTTTGCCAAAGCTTTTAAAAGATCGCGTTGCGTTTCAGGAATATTTATATCTGAACGGCTCGCCGATTCGCCCGACATATTGGCTGATTCGCCGGCAGCTACCACTACAACGTCGGCTTTATTGGCCGCAGCAACTGCTTCATCGATCTGCAACTGTGCTGGGCGGCTGTCTTTGATCTGCTTCATGCCAAAAAACCATGCACGGGAATTAAGCAGCGAGTCGTCGGTGAAATTTGAACCGTGCGCATATATTAAGGTAGCATCCGGAGCAGCTTTTTTGATGCCCTCAAGCACACTTACTGATTTTGAAGGATCACCGGCTACAACCCAGGTACCCAACATTTCCGAATGGTTATCTGCCAATGGGCCTATCAATGCGATAGTACCCGACTTTTTCAACGGCAATATATTTCCTTTATTTTTTAGCAGGACAAATGAATGTTCAGCCGTTTCTCTTGACGCTAACCGGTTTGCTTCGGTCAATTCCGATTTAGCTTCTACATCAGCATTGATAGATTTATAAGGATTGGCAAATAAACCCAGCTTATATTTAGCTTCCAGTATCCGGCGGCAAGCCAGATCGATATCAGCCTGACTTACCTTTCCTTCCTTGAGAGATTTTTTTAAGGTAGTTAGAAATCCTTCGCCAACCATATCCATATCTAATCCTGCTTTTAATGATAGCGCCGACACAGCTTGCAAATCGCCCAAACCATGATTGCTTAATTCATTTACTGCAGTGTAATCGGAAACTACAAAACCTTTAAAACCCCATTGCTTACGCAGCAGGTTAGTTAATAACCATTGATTGCCTGTTGCCGGCACACCATTGATGGTATTGAATGAGCTCATAAAACTACCGGCCCCGGCGTCTACAGCTGCTTTGTAAGGCGGCAGGTAATCCTGGTACATTTTATTTAAACTCATATCTACCGTATTGTATTCGCGACCGGCTTCTGCACCACCATACAAGGCAAAGTGTTTAACACAGGCCATAACCGCATCGCTGCGCGACATATCGGTTCCCTGATACCCTGTCACCAACGCTTTGGCAATTAACGAACCTAAAAACGGATCTTCACCGCCACCCTCTGATATACGTCCCCAGCGCGGATCGCGGGCGATGTCAACCATTGGCGAAAACACCCAATTGATTCCTTCAGCACTAGCTTCTGAAGCAGCAATTTTAGCCGAACGCTCAATAAGGCCCATATCCCAGCTCGCCGACATACCGAGCGGTATAGGAAATACGGTGCGATGACCGTGAATAACGTCCAACCCAAATATAAGGGGGATATGCAGGCGGCTGTTTTGTACCGCAATGTTTTGCGCCTGTTTAATATATCTCGTTCCCCAAACGCCAAAAATACCGCCTATTTGACCAGATTTGATCTTTTGTTCGATATTCTCATTAACCGCAGAGCCAGTAACACTTTGACCGCCGGTAACCAGATTAAGCTGACCGATCTTTTCGTCGAGCGTCATCTTACTAAGCAAACCTGATACAAATGTGTTCATTTTTGCGTCACCCTCACCAGTTTTCTGCGCGGATGCTGTACTAAAGCAAGCTACTCCAATAGCAATTATCAGCGTATTTTGTACTGAACGGTATATTATTTTAGTTTTCATTATATTTTAATTATGATCTTTGTCGGAATAATTTGAGCAGGATAAAAAATCCTGTTCGAGATATCTTAATAAAATTATAAGTTTAAAAATTGGTTTTACGCCATTGCCGGGTTGCACTTGGTGTATTAATAACACAATAGTATTTATTATTATCCGGATAATCAAAGTATTTTTGTACTATAGCATAAAATGTTTAACAAACAGGAACTTATAGATTTTTGCAACAACGCCAGGGAGAATTTCCTAAGCCATATATCAATAGACTGCGTGGTGTTTGGATTTCATGAAGGCCAGTTAAAAGTGCTGGTGCTTAAAATGAAAAACGAAGATTCGTGGTATCTTCCGGGAGGCTTCGTATTAAAAAACGAGCCCATCGATGAGGCAGCGAACCGTATTTTAAAGGATCGCACAGGCATGGATGAAATATTTTTACAGCAATTTCATGTTTTCGGCGACCCGGAACGTTCGCGTCCGCACAATGAAATGTACAAAGACTATCTGCCACCATCCGAAAATTGGTTTGCTAACCGTTTTCTGACAATAGGTTATTATGCTCTGGTTGATTTCGTACATGTTAACCCGACACCCGATAGTCATTCTGAACTTTGCGCCTGGTACGATTTAGCAGATATGCCTAAAATGGAGCTCGATCACGCCGCGATCCTGAAAACAGCTTTGGATACTTTGCGCCTGCAGTTGAATTACCAGCCAATTGGTTACAACCTGATGCCCAAAGAATTTACCATGCCTGAACTGCAAAAGCTTTATGAGACCATCCTGAACCAAAAACTCGACAGAAGGAATTTTCAGCGCAGGATGCTGGCATTTGGAATATTAAGTCGCTCTGAAGAACCGCGTAAAGGCGGTGCACACAAGGCGCCGTTCCTATACTCTTTCGATCTGGAAAATTATCAAAACGCTTTGAAAGAAGGTTTAAAAGGTGGCTGGTAGCGTTTGATCCTGTAAATCCCTTTATTAAATTGACTTCATCAAAAAAAAGCGCCAACGCTCAAAACAAAGCCGCAGTTATTTGTTATAACAGTCTACATCTACAAAAAAACAAGGTTTAAATTTAATTAGGGGATAGCCGGTTATATGCCGGCTATTTTTTTGTCCAAAATTCAGCCCATCATAATGTCCGGTAAGACGAAAATTTTTAAATTGGTCGGACCAAAATAAGCCATGAACAAATTATTTATTGCCTTAAGCTGCCTTGCAGCGATTGCAGGGCTATCATGCCAGAGCAAAAAAACAGCTGTCGCCGAACAACCCGACCGTAAATGGTGGAAAGAAGCTGTGGTATATCAAATTTACCCACGCAGTTTTAAAGATGCCAACGGAGACGGCATTGGCGATTTGAAAGGTATCATTTCAAAGTTAGACTATATAAAAAGCCTGGGTGTAACTGCCGTTTGGCTCAATCCCATCTATAGCTCGCCAAATGACGATAATGGTTATGATGTAAGCGATTATCGTAATATCATGTCCGATTTTGGTACCATGGCCGATTTCGACGAGCTACTGAAAGGCCTGCACGCACGCGGCATTAAACTGGTAATGGACCTGGTAGTAAATCACAGCAGCGATGAGCACGACTGGTTTAAGCAAAGCCGAAGCTCGCGAACCAGCCCTTACCGCGATTATTACCATTGGTGGAATGCCGAACGGGGTACTCCTCCCCCACGCTATAGTTTGTTCGACGTAAATCACGACGCCTGGCGCTATGATTCTCTGACCAAAGCTTATTACCTGCATTATTTCTCGCGTAAACAACCCGACCTGAATTGGGAAAATCCCAAACTGCGCAAAGAAGTTTATGCGATCATGAAATTTTGGTCCGATAAAGGTATAGACGGTTTCCGCCTGGATGCATTTGGTTTTGCTGCAAAGGATACCACCTGGCCGGTTTACCCTAAAGGTTATGAAAGCAATTTTTCAAAGTATTATGCGCTGCAGCCTCATTTGCACGACTATCTGAAAGAAATGAATCAGGAGGTTTTAAGTAAATATGATGTGATGAGTGTGGCCGAAGGCACAGGTAATACCTACGAAGATGCCCATAATATGGTAGATGCTGATCGCCACGAATTGGGTATGGCCTACCCTTTTGAGGCTGTAGATATAGCTAAACCCGATGGATACAGCGTATTGCATTTCAAACAGGTGTTCAGCAAATGGGATAGTGTTTTTGTTGAAAAAGGATGGCTATCAGTATTTTTAGCAAACCATGACCAGGCGCGTTTGGTAAGCCGTTTTGGTAATGACAAGCCTGCGTTCAGAAGTCTCTCATCTAAAATGCTGACTACCTTTATTTTGACCATGCGTGGTACGCCTTATTACTATAATGGTGATGAACTCGGCATGACCAATGCTGGTTTTACTGATATAAAAGATTACCGTGATAAGGCAACCTTGAACGAGTACCAGCATCAAATCAACATTAAAGGGGATATGAAACTTTTTATGAAAAATACCGAATTCTCCTGCCGGGATAATAGCCGCACACCATTTCAATGGGACGGCACGACCAATGGAGGCTTTTCGACAGGTAACCCCTGGATAAAGGTAAACCCGAATTACAACACGATCAACGCCGCTGCTCAGGAAAGCGACCCTAACTCAACGTTAAATTATTTCAGGAAGGCCATCAAGCTGCGTCATGATAACCTGGTATTGGTTTACGGCAAGTATACGCTGCTGGATAAAGACAACCCGGATACCTATGCTTATACACGGGAACTTGACGGCAAAAAATTATTGGTATTGTTAAACTTCAGGGATCATATCGCGGCTGCAAAAACCGGACTTGATTTAAGTAAAGCCAAAGTATTGATCAGCAATTATGATCAGGCTTCTGCTGATGGTAAGCTAAAGCCCTATGAAGCTGTAGTGTATGAGTTGCAGAATTGATCCCTGGGGGCTGGCAACTACCAGCCCAGGCTTAATTGAGCTATTGCAGCTGCAATAGCTCAATTAGTTTACCGGGTAATTTCCTGAACCATTTATCTGAAAACCTGGCTCATATTTAGCGGATCGATGATTTTGGGGTGAACATTTGCTTTACCGTATGATTTTTTAAAATATCGGGTGGCATTTATTAAAAATCTCTATCTTGCTTCAGCAATTATTAACCCATACGGGATAGTGCACACGCACACCGTTCAATTATTTTAACGATATGAAAACACACAAAGCTTGCAAGGCTATTTTCCTGGCTGTCACCTTTGCATTATCTGCCTGTAGCTTGATCGCTACCGCACAAGACAGTATCCCCAAACCACCAAAACTGGACGAAAAAGGCTGGCGCCAGCTATTTAATGGCAAAGACCTGGATGGCTGGAAAATGGTAGGCCCCGGAAAACGTTATGTTGAAAACGGTGTAACCGGTAGCCACGGTGGTATGGGCTTGCTATACTGGAGCAAGGAGAAGTTTAGCAATTGCAAAATCCGTATCGTATTCCGCATGCAGAAATCAAACAGCAATTCGGGTGTATTTATCCGCATTCCTGTTGAACCCCGCGAACCCTGGATGCCGGTATTTTATGGCTATGAAGTACAAATTGATAACCACCCGGAAACCTCTGGCGAAGACGAATATCATATAACCGGCACCCTTTATTCATTGACAAAACCATTGACCAAACCCGGCAAACCCGGACCTGAATGGAATGTAATGGAAATAACGCTTGACGGCCTGCGTACCATCGTAACAGTAAACGGTCAAAAAGTAACCGATTATACTGAAGGACAACCTACGCCGGAACGCAAATTTGATTTCGAGCCTTATCGTGGTCCACGTCCGCTTGCCGGCTATATCGGCCTGCAAAACCATGGCGATGACGATGTAGTTTTCTTTAAAGAAGTAGCAGTAAAACCACTCCATAAAAAATAACTAACATGGAAAAGGAAAAACAAGACAGCAACATAAGCAGGGGCGATTTTTTAAAAAAAGCAGCCGTTGCCAGTGCAGGATTTTATATCGTACCGCGGTATGTTTTGGGCGGGCCGGGCTACCTGGCGCCAAGTGATAAATTATACATTGCAGCCGTTGGGTGTAGTGGTGAAGCGGAGAATGATATACATCACCACGCTAATTCACCAAAAAAGAATGCCGAGATATCGTTTCTGTGTGATGTAGACGATCGTGCCGCTGCGCCCCGTATCAAAGAATTCCCCAAAGCCAAATTTTACCACGACTGGCGCGAAATGTTCGATAAAGAACATAAGAATTTTGACGCGGTTACAGTAGCCATTCCTGATCACAACCATGCAATAGTTGGTTTAAGTGCGATGCAGTTGCGGAAACATCTTTACCTGCAAAAACCACTTACTCATGATATTTATGAAGCCCGTGTTTTAACCCAGGCATCAGAAAAATACAAAGTAGTAACCCAAATGGGCGACCAGGGTGCATCCTGCGAGGGCATGCGAACCTTGCGGGAATGGATCGAAGCAGGCTTGCTGGGTGATATTCAGAAAGTTTATTGCTGGACCGACCGGCCGGTTTGGCCACAAGGTATATCCTGGCCAAAAACAGGCCCGGCAATACCCAAAGAATTGAACTGGGATCTCTGGCTGGGCACAGCTCAAGAGACCAACTATATCGAAAATCTGGTACCTTTTAACTGGCGTGGCTGGTGGCAATTCGGCACCGGCGCCTTGGGCGATATGGGTTGCCATATTATGGGTCCGCCGTTCAAATTATTAGGATTAGGCTACCCTACCGAGGTTTCAGGTAGTGCGAGCACCGTTTACCAGGGCATTTTCAAGGAAGGCATATTCCCTGAAAGCGGCCCGGTTTCAAGCTCTATCAAATTTAAATTCAAACAACAAAACGGCAAGGACCTTGATCTTTACTGGATGGACGGTGGTATTACCCCCGAACGCCTGAGCGAGCTTGATCCCGATGTTAACCAAAACGAAGCCTTAGGCGATATTCCAAGTGAAAATGATTTTGAAGGCTGCACACTTTTTATTGGCACCAAAGGAAAAGCTTCGTGCGGCTGGGGCGGTAGTCACCCGCGCTTACTTCCTTTATCTTTAAATAAAGACATTAACGTTCCGAAAAAATACCCACGGATAGAGGGTGATATGGATGGACATTGGTGGCAATGGATAGACGCTGCGATTGCCGGTTATGGCAAAATGGAAGTTGATTCTCCATTCGTTGGCTACGCTGGGCCGTTGACCGAAACAGTTTTAATGGGAAATCTGTTATTGCGCACTTTCGATATTCAGGAAAAGATCAAATACAAAGACCCGGTATACGGCGATCAGGAACGTTACCAATTTAACGGAAGATACAAAGCCTTGCAATGGGATGGAGCCAATATGCGCGTAACCAATTACGAACCTGCAAACCAGTTCATCCGCCGGGAGTACCGCAAAGGATGGGGTGAAGTAAAGCTGTAAGCGCGGTCGGCGCGGGGAGAAAGGAGAAAGGAGAAAGGACAAAGGACAAAGGACAAAGGAGAATGGAGAAAGGAGAAAGGTTAAAGGTTAAAGGTTAAAGGCCAGTGCTACTTACCGATGACCAATGCCTAATGCCTAATGCCTAATGCCCAATGTCGGGAAAGCGTAAAGACTTAGGAAGTTTTAAAAACTTCGTAAGTCTGTTTGCGAAGGTGAGTCAACTTTGTGCTACCTTACGCCTTTCGATTAAAGTGTACCATTATGGAAAACGACAAAGATCTCAAATTTGCAGTGCTGATTGATGCAGACAATGTCCCTTATGCTAATGTAAAGGAGATGTTTGAGGAGATAGCCAAATATGGTACCCCCACGTTTAAACGCATTTATGCCGACTGGACCAAACCAACGGTTTCCGGTTGGAAAAATGTATTACTTGAAAATGCCATCACACCTATCCAGCAATACAGCTATTCAAGCGGTAAAAACTCTTCAGATAGCGCCCTGATCATTGATGCGATGGATATATTGTATACCGGCAAAGTTGACGGTTTTTGCATAGTTTCCAGCGATAGTGACTTTACCCGATTGGCTACCCGCCTACGTGAAGCAGGTATGAAAGTGATAGGCATCGGCCAAAAGAAAACGCTGAACCCTTTTATAACTGCCTGTGATAAGTTTATTTATATTGAAATTTTAAAGAAGGAAAAGCCGGTTAGTACCGAACCCAATAAAGAACCAGCAGCCAATGCACCGATTGTTAGCGCCAATCCATTAAATAAAATAGGCCCTGAAATTAAGGCTGTGATAGCAGATAGTGTTGACGATCTGGCGGACGAGAACGGCTGGGCATTCCTGGGTGAGCTGGGCAGCCTCATCATCAAAAAACAACCCGATTTTGACCCGCGCAATTATGGCTATGCAAAAATGCTACCGCTGGTAAGGAGTCTTAATAAATATGATATCGACGAACGGGATACCGGCAAAAAGAATGTTAAACACATTTATATCCGGAAGAAATAGGTCCATTAAGTAGCTTCATTTACCCGGAACAGCGAAAACCACTATTTAACTAATCAGTTCCCTCGCCTCAACGCTTTTTAAATCCGGATAAATAGTCGTGGAGCTTCGCACTACGTCTATTTGTGGCATCCCCTATCTTCGTTTCCAGAGTATGTTTTGATTGCGGGAACTTTGGTTTACCGATCCTTTGCGCCGTATAGATCCCCGAATGCCCGCTGAATAAGTAAGCGGTAAAACAGGCGATCGCAAAATAAAGCGCATATTGACCGCCAAATAACTCAACACCCATAAAAGTACAGGCAAGCGGCGTATTGGTGGCTCCGGCAAAAACAGCAATAAAGCCAAGAGCAGCGAAAAGTCCAACCGGAGCGTCGACCAATCCCGATAGGGTATTGCCCAATGTTGCCCCAATATAAAACAATGGCGTTACCTCGCCGCCCTTAAACCCGGTTCCCAGGGTGATGGTAGTATAAATGATCTTCCACAACCAGCTGAAAGCAAAGGCCCCACCCGTATGAAAAGCAGAAGGTATAGTTACAGAATCGGCAAATTGCGGTTCTACACCCAGGCTCAGATAATCCTGCCTACCGGTTAAAAATACCAATGCAATGACAATCAACCCACCTGCCACCGGAATGAGCCAGGTAATTTTAATAATTCTCAAAGCCAGGTTTTTGATGCTATGGGCTAACTCGGCAAAAAAGTAGCTGGTTAAACCAAAAAGAGCCGACGCAAATACAATTTTAAATAGGAGTAGGAAATCGAGCTTGATTGTTAGGAAAGCAAACTGGTTCTTTGTCACAAATGGATCAATATGATACACCGTATGGTGAATGCCCAATAGCGCTACTGTTTGATCAGCCAAGATACTGGCGATGACACAGGGGACAATAGCTTGGTATTGCAAGCGTCCGATCACCAAAACTTCAATTGCGAAAATAGTGCCCGCCAGGGGAGTCCCGAATACGGCCGCAAATCCTGCCGCAACTCCAGCTATCAACAAGGTGCTGGTATCTTTTTGATTCAGCCTAAATAAACTACCAAAGTAACCTGCTATACTGCCGCCCATTTGAACTGCGGTCCCTTCTCGTCCAACCGAGCCGCCAAATAACTGACTAATGATGGTGGCACCCAATACCAACGGCGCCATACGCTTCGGTATACCACCGCCGGGAGAATGTATCTCGTCAATGATCAGGTTATTACCCTTTTCGGACGATTTTCCATAAAGTTTATAAGCCAGGTGTATCAATATACCCGCCAGCGGCAACAGGTAAAGTATCCAGGGGTGCGCAAACCGAAAATGTATAGACAAATTAAGCAGCCAAAGGAAAAAGGCTACCGAACTTCCGATAGTTATTGCAATGGGAAATACAAGTAAAATCCATCGCAACAGATAATACAATATTTTATAAAATATGGATTGGGAGAAGATAGAAAATAGACTGCGCTTCATGCCTGAAAAATACGATTAAAACAATATTTAACAGGCGTCATCAGAACTACCATTTTGGGCAGTACGGTTCAAATAGGTGGAACACCATCACCTTAACTTTGCAATTATACGCAAAGCTAAAGTTTTTTGTCTTAGCAAGGGTCAAAAAAAATAAAAGCAATCAATCATAAAGTTCCATTTTTTATGAATTTCCTATGATTTCGACCCGCTATTTTTATTGCAATTTCGACGAAGTTTAACGACAGTCAAAAATAACAACGCTAATTTTATGCTTTAAATGATACTTTTAAAACCGCAGCCGCAAATATTTGTTAAGGCTAAATCAAATTTAACACATGAAAAAGAAAGTATTTTTATTATTTACCACACTATTATTCATTTCGGCACACACTTTTGCCGATACTAAACATCTATCAGATACAACCCAGCGCGATACTGCGAAGATCAATAAAAAGATCAGGAACCTGCAAGCTGATCTGGCTGGCTATCAGGCCGATCTGGCAAAAACACAGATCCAGATTCCGGTAGACTCCGTTGCTGTGATCACTTTGAGGGCAAAATCAAACGATGCCCTTGACGACAGCAAAAAAGCAGCCAATGATGCTGTAGGCGGCGATTTAAGCGATGCGAAAAAAGCAGCGAAAAAAGCTAAGCAGGCGGCCAATGCAGCCAGCGACGCACATAGTGCTCAAAAACAACTGGACGCAGATAGAAAAAGGTTAAAAAAACTAACCGAAAAAATTGCTAAAACTGAACAAAAGATAAATGACCTGCAAACAGGGCAATAATGATGTTGCAATAGTTTTTGTATTGATTCTACTAAAGTACTTCCTACCTTTAGGGTATGAAGTACTTATTTTTTCTTTTGCTGCTACCATTGCTTGCAGGGGCACAAGGCGTAACCAATCAGCGTGTTTATGATACCCTACCATTTATACCGGAACATACACCGGAACGATTGAAACTGTTTGCCAGTGAACCGATCATTCCCGGTCGCGTTATCTTCCTTGGAAATAGCATTACAGAAATGGGCGACTGGAAAAAGGTATTGAATGACACTACGGTGCTGAATCGTGGTATTGGCGGGGATATTACTTTTGGTGTACTTAAACGCTTAAAAGATATTACAGACAGACAACCCTCCAAAGTATTTATCCTGCTAGGCATCAACGATATTGGTAAAGATATACCCGATGCAGTTATTGCCGATAACTACCTGAAGATCGTCAACGAGATCCACCTCAAGAGTCCACAAACAAGGATCTTTGTGCAAAGCATACTTCCCTTAAATTCATCCCTGCCAAACTTCCCGCAGCATTACGATAAGGAGGAACATGTTTTGACTGTAAATAAGCTTTTGAAGGCAAACGCAAATTTGGGCAATTATACCTTTGTCGACATATTCCACTTATTTGTTAATGCCGATGGTCGTCTGAAAAGCGAGTACACTTTTGAAGGCTTACACCTGAAAGCACCGGCTTATGTGATCTGGGCAGATTATTTGAAAAAACAGGGCTATTTGTAAGCCATGCACTTGTAACAAGCTGGCCAGTAGCCTATCTAATATTAAAAACTAGTTATGGCTAAAGAAACATTCAATATAAATGGCGAAAGTCTGCTAAAAAAGGTAAAGGAATTGATCGCAGAGGGTAATGTCTCCAAAATTACCATTACCGATAAATCAGGCAAAGAGATAGCTTCCTTTCCGTTGACCTATGGCGTTGTTGGTGCCTTGTTACTTCCGGTACTTGCGGCAGTTGGTGCAATTGCTGCTTTAGTAACCGAATGTACGATCACGGTTGAAAGAGAAGACCAAGAGAAATCAAAATCCTAAACCTATCTGTAAAAGGCAAATCATTTATTCCCGATAACTGATAACAAATAACTCCTAACTTTTTACCCTAAATTTCTTAATTTGGGAGCATGAAGACTAAAACCCTGCCAATTCGCTTTGCAGCCCTTTGCATCCTCGCAACTGCTGTCATCAACACCAATACTTTTGCGCAAAGTAAAGAGCCGGTCATTGACCAGATCGTTAAAGAAGAAACCGACAATTCGCAGCTGCAACAACTGGCGCATGAATTGTTCGATGGTATCGGACCGCGACTGGTAGGTACGCCGCAGATGCAAAAAGCCGGGGATTGGGCAGTTGAAAAATATAAGAGTTGGGGCATAGATGCTCGTATAGAGAAATGGGGCGACTGGCGTGGATGGGAACGCGGCATTACGCACGTAGATCTGGTTTACCCAAGAACTAAAACACTCGAAGCTATTCAACTGGCATGGAGCCCGGGCATGGGTAAAAAAACAATCCAATCAGACCTGGTGATATTGCCGGATCTGGCCGATAGCAATGCTTTCAAAGCCTGGTTACCTACGGTCAAAGGCAAGTTTGTAATGATCAGCATGAATCAACCGACGGGACGTTCGGATGGCGACTGGCGCGATTTTGGCACAAAGGAATCCTTTGATAAATTGAAAGCTGACCGCAGCAAACAAATTGATGCCTGGCGCGAGCGTATTCGGAAAACCGGACTTACAAACAAAACTTTACCAGTGGCCCTGGAAAATGCCGGCGCTGCGGCCATAATTACCTCCACCTGGTCAAACGGGTTTGGCGTAGATAAAATATTTGGCGCCTATACCAAAAAAGCACCTACGATAGATATTGGACTGGAAGATTATAGCCTGTTGTATCGTTTGACTGAATCCGGAGAAAAACCACAGATCAGTGTGCATACTGAATCGAAAGAACTTGGACCGGCACCAACTTTCAATGTAATAGCCGAGATAAAAGGCAGCGAAAAACCGAATGAATACGTATTACTTTCTGCGCATTTCGATTCCTGGGATGCTGGCACTGGAGCAACAGACAACGGTACAGGCACTATTACGATGATGGAGGCTTTACGTATCCTGAAAAAAGTATACCCAAATCCTAAAAGAACCATCATTGTTGGCGATTGGGGAAGCGAGGAACAAGGCTTGAATGGTTCCAGGGCTTTTGTAGAAGACCACCCCGAAATAGTACAGCATATACAGGCCGTTTTTAATCAGGATAATGGTACCGGCCGCGTTGTCAACCTATCGGGACAGGGCTTCCTGAACTCCTATGAATACCTAACCCGCTGGCTTTCACACGCACCTTCCAACATCCGCGATTCAGTAAAAACCTCATTCCCGGGCTCACCGGGTCGTGGAGGTTCAGATTTTGCTTCCTTTGTTGCGGCGGGAGCACCGGCTTTTTCACTTGGTTCAAACAGTTGGGAATACGGTGTATACACATGGCATACCAATCGTGACACCTATGACAAGGTTGTTTTTGATGATGTAAAAAGCAATGCCATATTAACCGCTATTTTGGTTTACGAAGCATCGGAGGACCCTGCAACAACCTCACGTGAGAAAAGTATACTACCGATTGATGCTAAAACCGGACAGCCTGCCAAATGGCCCGACCCTGTAAAAGCAAACCGACATGGTGGGTTTGATTAAGTAGCATGCAATAGCTTAGCGCAGGTTTATCCCCAAAGCAGCTGCAGTCAATGCACTAACTTCGCCATCAGGGTTAAGGCCAACGGAATCCTGGAAAAGTTTAACTGCACGAAGTGTTTGTTCTCCAAAAATATTGTCTACGCCATCGGTATCAAAACCCCGCCGGTTAAGGGTAAGTTGAATTTTACCTACGTCAGCAGACACCATATTGGGTTGCGTAAGACGATATATCTCAATTGTGGGTGGCCGGAAAGGGATAATAGAATTAGTATTATAGGTTACACCAGGCACCAAAACGCCCATATCCCAGCGCCTGCCATCAACTACCGAATTGGTAATACCATCAATACTGCCATGCGCCTCAACCGTTCCGCCGTTGCCATCCGAAATTGCCATATGACCAACCTCACCGGTACCTGCAATACGCAGAATAATGGCGCCCGGCGTAGCTTTAGCTTCTTCTACGGTAATTATCCGTCCAAGTTCATGGGCATCCCGGGCCCAGGAATCGCTGTAGGTTTCGGAAGTTGCCGGATCGCCCTGATTATTATTACAACCATAGAGTATGCCGAAAGTCTGATAATATAACCAGCTTACAAACTCGGTACAATCCCAGGGACCTTTATAGTTGGCATCATTTTTAGCAACACGAGCACCGATCTGAAAAGGTTCGCCAACGTGCTTGTCGCCTAACAAAACAATATCATCGCCGGTCATTGGGGTAATTTTGGGTTTATACAATAAAGGTAAATGATTTTATGCCGGATATCCAATGCAAAATGGCAGCTAAAATTTCCACAAAAATAAATCTGGAATTTAAATTTCGAAAATCAAAACTCAGCTTAGTATTTCTGCTATTTCAACAAAACCTTTTTCGCGTGCCAAATCAGTCGGGAGTTTGCCTCCCTCCATGCGCACCTGGGTATCGGCGCCATTTTCAAGCAGCAGGATAAGCATATCAGGATTACCGTTTTGGGCGGCAGAATGCAGGGGCGTTACACCTGCCTGTTGCCGTACATTAACATTTGCACCATTATCAACCAGCAATTTTACAATATTAGTAAAGTTGCCGGCAGCAGCAGAATGGATGGGGAATACATTAAAGCCATTATTAGAAGGCAGATTTACATCGGCACCCTTTAAAACCAGATATCGGGCAGCTTCAAACTGACCAAAATAACAGGCGAGTCCTAATGCCGTAAAACCATCTTCGGCATAATCATTCACAGCTTCCGGATGCGAATAAAGCAAATGGGCCAGCGTATCAAATTTACCGGTAGCTGCGGCTTCAAAAAGGCTGATATCCGTGGTAAGCTTCAATAAAAGTGCGGTGACCTCAGGTTTTTTATAATAGCATGATAACATCAGCGGCGAAACGTTAAGAGAGGTCTTTGCCTTGATAAGCCCCGGATTTTGCTGCAAAAGCGCGCTCAGGCCCACCAGGTCGGCAGATGCAATATAGGCTTCCAGTAAATCGGCGCTCATAATTCAATATTACTAAAAAAATTGGTTGATGGACATTGAGGTGAATAACTCGGCAATTGTGGAAAAAACAAACCGAATGGTGAAACATCAAATCAGCCATGCTGCATTTTTCCCTGACATATCGAAAGCAAAGTTCAATTTTCCTTTTTTAACTGATTCTTTCCAGTCAATTCAATCTCCCTAATGTTATTTGCTACTGAAAACTCCGCCCGGTGATCTTAAATAATTAAAGCTATTGTTCCCAATATTTGTTAATTCTGTTAACTTTACGGTTGCGTTTTAACGCATTTATACATAGGATGCCGATCAAAGGGAACCAGTTCAGAACAAACACTTTAAGGGACAATAACAAACCCGATAAATCCACTTCAAAAAGCGGTAAGGACGAGCCAGCACGCCCCAAAAAGGAAAGTACGCCTATTTTAAACTTTAAAGATGGTCGTGTTGTTAAGGTAATTGGTCTGTTTTTACTAATCCTCTCCGTTTTTTTTCTGATCGCATTTACCTCCTATTTATTTACCTGGCAGGAAGATCAGAGTTATGTGTCCGTTGCTAATGGCGGCTGGCACAACCTGTTAAAAACCCAGCAGGAACTGATTGACAATGGAATCAAAAACCCAGTTGTAGAAAACTGGCTCGGTAAATTTGGTGCATTGCTTTCAAACCAGTTCATTTTTGAATGGTTTGGTATAGCATCATTCCTTTTTGCCTTTGTCTTTTTTATTATCGGTTACCGCTTATTGTTTAAGGTTAGATTGTACCCTGTTAACAAAACGCTTGGATATTCTTTTTTCCTTATCGTTTTTATTTCCATCACTCTGGGCTTTTTTCATGGCTTTGTGAGCGATGTCCCACATTTTCTGGAAGGCAATTTTGGATTCTGGAGTAATAGACTGCTCGATGCTCAGGTAGGGCAGGCAGGCACTGCAGGTATATTGTTATTCGGAGCACTTACGGCGCTCATCATAGCCTATAATATTGATTTCAGACTGCCCAGGTTACGTGCTAAAACATTAAATACGGATGTTGTTGAAAATGTTGTTCCGGAAGCTGTTGAAATAGAAGAAGAATATCCTTCGAAGCCTATAGAATGGCCAAAAAATGGCAACCGGGTTAAAGATGAAGGAAGCCTTGCTCCCGACACCGTAACAGAACTTAGCCCTACACCGCAATTTCACGAACCAGTTGTATTGAAACCAGACGCAACTGCTGCCCATGAACCTGAATTGGAGGACGAGATTCCGCTTACCATCGATACCAATCGGCCGACCAATCCTTTAAGTATTGAGAAGGAAGATGATGATAAGGCAAAAAGCCTGGTAGAACAGTTTGGTACCTATGATCCAAAACTTGACCTGGCATCTTATAAATACCCAACGCTTGACCTGCTTGAGAACTACGGATCTAACAAAATAACGGTCAATGCTGAAGAGTTGGAAGCCAACAAGAATAAGATCGTAGAAACGCTGAACCATTACAATATCGAGATAGATAAGATCAAGGCAACTATTGGCCCAACGGTCACGCTGTATGAGATCATTCCTGCCCCCGGCGTTCGTATCTCCAAGATCAAAAACCTGGAGGATGACATTGCCCTTTCACTGGCCGCTTTAGGCATCCGTATCATTGCTCCAATGCCCGGAAAAGGCACCATCGGTATAGAGGTTCCTAACCAAAATCCCGAAATGGTTTCGATGCGCTCAATTCTGGCAACAGAAAAGTTTCAAAATACCACGATGGATCTGCCGATCGCGCTCGGTAAAACGATATCTAATGAGGTGTTTATAGCCGACCTTGCCAAAATGCCGCACTTGCTGGTAGCCGGCGCAACCGGTCAGGGAAAATCGGTTGGAATCAACGCTATACTCGTTTCTTTACTATACAAAAAGCATCCGTCCGAATTAAAGTTTGTATTGGTCGACCCGAAAAAAGTTGAACTGACCTTATTCAGGAAAATAGAACGACATTTCCTGGCGAAGTTGCCCGATGAAGAAGATGCAATCATTACCGATACCAAAAAAGTAGTTAATACGCTGAATTCACTTTGTATCGAAATGGATCAGCGTTATGACTTGCTGAAAGACGCAGGCGTACGTAACCTGAAAGAATACAATCATAAATTTGTTAACCGTAAGATCAGTGATCCCGAAAAACATCGTTTCCTGCCCTTTATTGTATTGGTAATTGACGAGTTTGCCGACTTGATGATGACCGCCGGAAAGGAAGTTGAAATGCCAATTGCCCGTATAGCACAATTAGCCAGGGCAGTAGGTATTCACCTGGTTATAGCCACCCAGCGTCCATCTGTGAATATAATTACAGGTACAATTAAAGCTAACTTTCCTTCAAGACTGGCATTTCGTGTACTTTCCAAGATCGATTCGCGAACCATCCTGGACGCCGGAGGCGCCGACCAATTGATTGGACGCGGTGATATGTTGCTATCAACCGGCAGCGACCTGATAAGACTGCAGTGTGCCTTTGTTGATACACCCGAAGTAGAAAAAATATCGGATTTTATAGGAAATCAACGTGGCTACCCTACTGCATTTATGTTGCCTGAATATGTTGGTGAAGGCGAAAGCGGTGGTTCCAAGGATTTCGATGCGGCTGATCGCGACCCGATGTTTGAGGAGGCAGCGCGTTTGGTAGTAATGCATCAGCAAGGTTCAACTTCGCTGATTCAACGTAAACTTAAACTGGGTTATAACCGCGCAGGCAGGATCATTGACCAATTAGAAGCTGCTGGTATTGTAGGGCCTTTTGAAGGAAGCAAAGCGCGTGAAGTACTTTACAGCGATGAATATAGCCTGGAAAAACATCTGGAAGAAATTCAAAAAAGTATATAATTAAAAGTCAATAGTCAATGGCAAATCGTGTTTTGGTCGGCATTAACCAATGCCTGACGAATAACGCCTGATATCCAATAAAATAATGAAAAAAACGCTTCTGATACTACTCCTGTTCACCGGCACAATAAATGCGATCTATGCTCAAAAAGATGTGCAGGCAAAAAAGATATTGAATGCGGTGAGTTTAAAATACCGTTCTTATCATTTGATCAAAGCGGATTTTACATTTCTGCTCGACGATCCGCAAGCGCAGCTCAAAAGCACTCAGTATGGCTCATTAATTACTGAGCCTAAATTAAATAAGTTTAAGGTGAGCATCTTTGATCCTACAAATAAAGCTAACGTTGCAGAAGAGATCATTAGCGACGGCAAGAACCAATGGACCTATGTAATAAAAGACAAGGAAGCTGAATTGAACGACTTGGATCATAGTGAAGACAACCTTAATCCAGCACAGCTTTTTACCGTTTACGAACATGGATACAAATACGTGTATACCGGCGATGAAGTAATTGATGGCATCAGTTGCCAGATTATTGATCTGAGTCCGGATGATGCGAAAAAAGTATTTTTCAAAATTCGCCTGGCGATTGACAAAGCCAAAAAACTGATACATTCAGCCCTAATCTTCGACAAAAACGGCAGTCGCTACACTTATACGATCCGAACGCTTACTCCTAATCCAAAACTCCCCGAGAACATTTTTACGTTTGACAAAAAAGATCATCCAGGAGTTGAAGTGGTAGATCTTAGGTAAGCTCCGATCACGACGTTGATAATCTTACGGAATATTTGATATAATAAGATTTAGCCTTGGCCCGGTCTAAATTAATTAAAAGCATTTGCCTTGTGTTTTAAAATAACAAAAACAGACGAAATCGTCTGTTTTTGTTATTTTATTCGAAGGTAAGCGGACCCGCCTTTACCCGGAAATACTGTTAACTACTGCTTTTTGAAGGTTATCTCTTCAAAACGAACTCCAGCACTGGTTTGAAAATTTGAAGTAAGTATCAGCGTATCATTTCTCAGGCTTGTTATTGTATAAGGCACAGAAACCGACGAAACATGGCTAACCGTACCGTCTATGCTATACGCTATATTTTGCCACACTACAGAATTATTTATTGAGCTGATTGCATAGATGGCGGTATCCGTATAATTATTAGGCGCAAGTTTTACGAACAGATTACCGTATTTGGTAAATGTATAATGATCGGATGAAACGCCGTGATAATTTGACCTTGCAGCACCATAACTAATTGTATCGCTGAGCACATTCCATTTTCCAACTAAGGAAACATTACTTATAAGCGTTTTACTTGTATCTATAACCTGATTATTGGTTACAGGGGTAACGCTGGTTTTCATGCATGATAAATAACTTGTAGCAATAAGTAGGACAAACGAAAGAGGGTAAATAATTTTTTTCATGTTAACTTGAATAATAAAAACAATAAAACGCTGCATTAGCATAAATGTTATGATCAGAATTTAAAACCAAAACTAATTAAAGCTGATTAACAAACACTAAATAAGATTACGTACGGAAAATTAAAAATGATACACAAGTTAGAAGTTTTAAATAAAAAACAATCAGGTACATTATTAGCAGTCAAATTTTATGTTATTTTTGAAAAAACCAATTACAATATATGATAAAACGAACTATTACTGCATTACTAGTTATTGCATCATTCATTGGATGTAAAAAAAAAGACAATAGCCACCCAACAGTCGTTATACCCTACAAACCCAACAGCCAGCACATTTCTGTGCTGACGCAACACAACAACCTTAGCCGGGCAGGCCTGAATAATCAGGAAACAGCATTAAACGTAAGCAATGTAAATACCAGTAAATTTGGTAAACTTTTTTCGCTTGCTGTTGATGCCCAGGTATATTCTCAACCGCTTGTAGTAGCCAACCTTCAACTGGCATCTGAGGTACGAAACGTAGTTTACATTGCAACGGTAAACAACTCAATTTATGCCTATGATGGCGATACCGGCTATTTGTTCTGGAAGAAAAACTACACTGCGCCGGGTATGCGGGCACCACTAAACTCAGATATGACTGGTGCTTGTGGTGGACAATATCAGGATTTTAGTGGCCAAATGGGCATTGTTGGCACACCTGTGATCGACTCTGTATCACAAACAATATATTTTGTGGCCCGTAATACAAATGGAAACACATTTATCCAATACCTGCATGCTGTTAATATACTCGATGGATCAGAGCGGCCGGGTAGTCCGGTTGCAATTACCGCTTCAGTACCTGGCAATGGCGACGGAAGCTCAAATAATGTGGTAAGTTTCGATCCACAACGTAATAACCAACGAGCAGCATTAACCCTACTGAATGGTGTGGTTTACGTTACCTTTTCATCGCATTGCGATTGGGGCCCGTACCATGGATGGATATTAGGCTATAATGCCAGTACGCTTCAACAACAACTGGTATACAATGATACACCAAACGGTGGCGATGGCGGTATCTGGGAAAGCGGTACAGGAATGGCTGCCGATGCACAGGGTAATTTATATGTAGTGATTGGAAATGGTACTGTCGGCGCTAACGGTGACCCAACCAACCTGATCAATCGCGGTGAAAGCGCCCTTAAACTATCGCCCTCATCAAATTCACTGACGATCAGTTCTTATTTTACACCTACTAATTTTCAATTTCTTGAAGATAATGATCTGGATTACGGCACCATGGTTCTTTCCTGATCCCAAATTCAAATTATTATTTTACCAGTTGCAAAGACGGAAATATCTACCTGTTAAATAAAAATAACATGGGTGGCTACAATAATGTATCCAATCAGGTACAACAGATCATAACCCTTAGTTCGCTTTCTAATATGCACTGTCAACCCGCCTATGGTGTTGGCCCTAATTACGAAAACGTTTACATCTGGCCCGAAAATGATCGCCTGCAGGCTTTCCCATTTGACAGAGGTACCAATACTTTTGATATTGCTAATGAGAAAGTTTCAGGCGTGGCTGGCCCTAATGGTCAGAATGGCGCCATGATATCTGTTTCTTCAAATGGCAACGTCGCAGGATCAGGTATTGTTTGGGCGGCTTATGCAGCTACCGGCGATGCAGAACATACGGTAAGTCCGGGTATTTTACGCGCATTTGACGCGAGTGATATCACCAAAGAAATCTGGAACAACAGTACAAGCTCGGCCGATTTTTCCGGCAATTATGCAAAATTCGCTTCGCCCACAATTGCAAACGGCAAAGTTTACCTGGCAACATTCTCAAACCAGGTGGTGGTTTATGGCCTAAAATAATTTAAAGAAAAAGCGACGGTTATTGTACCGTTGCTTTTTCTTTGGATAATTACTGTTCTATCCCGGCTTTCTGCCTGCGTTCCATCACTTCGCGCCAGGTAGTTAATATATAGCCGTTCTTTACTAAAAAATCTTTCAGTCTTGGATCCAACATGGCCATCAGATCGCCCTTGCGTTTCTGGGTATCATTGCATATATACTTGAACGTAGCCGAAGGGTTGGTACAATGCATGATCACCATGGTAAGCCCCGGACTAAGCCTGCCAATACTTTCTATATAATGGTCAGTATACCATTGTCTGATCTCCTCATCCGTTTTATGCTCAATATCCGGCATTTGCCAATCATAGCTGGAATTATGCAGATCGTCTAATACAGGTAGTCCGTTCTTCCAGAGCAACGCACCCATATCTTTGGCCTTGGCTAATTCAGGAGCATCGGGGATGTTCATGCCTTCATTATACTTCCCCTGCTTTTTCAGCTCAGCGATAGTTGCGGCCTTTGCTTCCGCGCGGTAAAAAAGGTCGTCGCCGCCGGGAAACATTACCGGTATCTGCTTTTCGATACCCAGTTTAATATACTTTTCCAAAAAAGCATCTTTGGCGAACAAGGTACCCATGTGCGAGTCGAGGTGTGTAGGCTTGAACCCCATAGCAAGAGCTCTGTCAAGCTGGGCTCGTATCTCTTTATCTACCTCTTCAGCCGTTGCACTAAAATAAACTGCAGCCACACCAGCATATAAACAACCTTGCTTATCTACCAGCCCGGGTACATTTGCTTTACCAGCCAACGGTCCCCAGCGATAATTTTTCCATTCGGAAGTAAGTGTAAGGTGCAGGCCGGCATCTAATTGTGGATGTTCTTTAATATAGGCGACAATTTCAGGCACCCAGGGGCAGGGCATCATAACGCTGGTAGAAGTTGCTACGCCGTTACCCGTTGCCTGCTCTACCCCATCATTGGAATCATGCGACATACCTGCATCATCCACATGCAGGATCAATACTTTTGCACCTTTGGGCCAGCCCAGCTTTTCGGCAAAGGTTTTAGTTGCCTGCGCTAATGCACAACTGGATATGCAGCAAAGGCTTGCAATCATTAAATACCGCTTTATCATTTTAAAATCAGGTTTAAACGAATCTAAAGATAAGCAGCGATTATCAGGATAAAAAATCTATCGAAATCGGTACCAGGTTGTACACTCAAAATATCATTGCTTACAAAATTTCTTTAGCTTTATGCCCTTCCATGAGCACGCTGCAATTTAAAAACAAATGGGTTTTAGTCACCGGAGCTTCCTCTGGTCTTGGTGCCGAAATAGCGCGCCAATTAGCAACAAAACATGGTGCCAACCTGATCTTACTTGCCCGGCGGAAAGAAAAACTTGAACAACTTAAATCTGAATTGGAAACTGATACCGGCGTAGCGATAAAAATACTGATCGCCGACATGTCAAAACCAAATCAAGTAGACCAGGCTATAGACCAGGTTTTGACTGAAGGCAATCTATATGCCGCGGTGCTCAACGCAGCGGTTACCTATTTTGGCCCGCAGCGCGAACTCAGTTGGGGCGATTATGAAACCATGCTTCAAACCAATGTAAATGCCGTGGTACGTATGACTAACCGGCTGGTTGAGCATTTTGAAAGCTCCGGCAAGGAAGGGGGATTAATGATCGTTTCGAGTATGGCTGCAATGATCCCTATTCCATACCAGGCGGTATATTCTGGCACTAAATCTTTTATACTGGGTTTTGCAACCGCGCTCAGGCATGAGTTAAAAAACACCAACTTCTCAATCACTGTATTTACTCCCGGCGGCATCCAAACCGAAATGACCGGGGGTGAAAAATTCAACAACCTGCGAAATTGGCTAGCACCTGTAGCGGAAGTGGCGAATGACAGTTTAAAGGCACTTCAGCAGAGAAAATTAACCTACATACCGGGTTTCAGTAACAGGATAGGAAATTTGATTTTTAAATTGATGGGACGAAAGTTTGTACTGAATCAAATGGCGCGGATTTATCGCAAATCGTTGTTCAATAAGTAGTATTGTGGTCAGTAAATGCTTAATTAGTGATTAGTTAACCGGGTTAACATGGTTAACAGAAATAACCCCGGATTTTATATAAGTTACTAATTATCATTTTTTTATATAAAACTAGCGTTAACCATAAAATCATAGAAACCCAAGCAGATAACCTAATAAAAACTAACCTGTCAACTAATCACTAATTAACAAGTTAAGTAATCACAAATTAACTCCCATCTCAAATCTTTTCTTGCTATTTTTGAGACGCATGCTAACGCTAACTACCCATACACTTGAAAAACTCGAAATGCTGCTACGTTCGGCGGGTTATCGTGTCAGGTATGAGAAAGGAAACTTTAAAACGGGTGCATGTATGCTGCTCAGCAGCAAAATTGTTGTCGTCAATAAATTTTCCAACCTGGAGAGCAAGATACAGGCTATTGCCGAACTGATCCGCGAACTGGAGTTCGATCTGAAATTGCTCGACGAAAAACAGGTTGCCTTTGTACAGCAAATTAAACAAACCCGATTACAACTGTGAAGATCACTTTTTTAGGAACCGGAACTTCACAGGGTGTGCCTGTTATCGCCTGCAATTGCGAGGTGTGCTCTTCCCCTGACCCCCGCGATAAGCGACTCCGTTCCTCAATTATGGTGGAGGCCGCCGGAAAAGTGATCGTGATCGACTCCGGACCCGATTTTCGTTATCAGATGCTTCGTGCAAAAGTGACCCATCTGGATGCCATAGTTTTCACCCATGAACATAAGGACCATATAGCTGGCATGGATGACATCAGGGCTTTTAACTACCGGCAGGAAGCTGCTATTGACATTTACGCAACTACACGGGTTCAGGATGCACTGAAAAGAGAGTTTGCTTATGTTTTTGCTGAACAAAAATACCCGGGTATTCCGGAGGTAAATCTCAGAACAATTGGTCTTAAACCTTTTGAGATCGGAGATTTAACTTTCAGACCCATCGAGGTGATGCATTTTAAGCTACCGATACTCGGATTCAGGATAGGTGATTTTACTTATATCACCGATGCCAAAACGATATCGGAATCAGAAAAACAAAAAATAAAAGGGACCAAAACACTGGTGATCAACGCCCTGCAGATCGAAAAACATATTTCGCATTTCACCTTTGTTGAAGCCATTGCTTTCGCCAAAGAAATAGGCGCCCAAACTACCTATTTTACCCATATCAGCCACCGCCTGGGCAGGCATGAAGCTATTTTGGGCCTGCTGCCAAAGAACATAACGCTGGCCTATGATGGCTTGGTACTGGAAGTGTAGTAGAGAAGATCCGGGTAATTTGCGGTTTTTGAATTTCGAATTTTAAATACTGAATATTGAATACAGAAGGAGTTAATTGGTAAAAAATAAACTTCGAAATTCAACATTCAATATCCGCTGTTTGATTTTAGGTCGCCTATCTTTTTAACTAACTATAATTTTACCAGACTTATCCGCTCTATCGTCGCTTTAAACTTCTTTTCGTGCCCTTTATTATGGATATTAATCATTCCCCGAATAATAACAGGCTGGTCGTTGATCTGGGTAAATTGCCCGTCATTGTACTCAAACAACCCTTTATGGGTACCGGTTTGGTATAGCGGGCAATCCTGACTAAAATCAACCCAAAGTGCATCATTATCGTCATCTGAAGTCGAACCGGTTCCGAACAAAGCAGAAAGCTCTTTATCTTCTTCATATTTACCGGCTACTTCTACATATTGATGATCGTAATTTTCGATGTTTCCCAGCAGTTGTTTAAAACTTACGCGTTTAAAACTGATATCTACATCGCAATCGCTTGTATAAGTCTTTTGTTCGTGTTTACAGGAGAAAAGTAAAAAAACAGCGAGAAACAAAATAACCGGGAAAAATACCGGAAAGCGGCCGGGCGTATTTTGTTGTGGTTGGGGTGATGCCATAACAAATTGGATTTTATCATAGATACGGATTTTATGCCTAAATCTTACATCTATGGCTATTAATGGCCTGTTTTACCTGAATTGAAATACAATTTTTACAAAATGACTTTAAATTTCGATTGGAAAGGCTGCAAATGGCATGCAAAAAAAGTATAATTGTGTAGCCATTCCCATTTAAATTATTTTGATGAAAAGAATCATTACTGCGCTTTTTGCGCTGGTCTCATTTTGCGCCAACGCGCAGCAGGTTATCCCATTATACGCAGGTGCTGCACCCGGTTCTGAAAACTGGACCTATGACGAAAAATCTGCAGGCACTGGCGATAACGCTGTTACTTACGATGTTTCGCATCCTACGCTAACCGTTTATCGGCCTGATCCGGCGTTTAATACCAGTACGGCAGTGATCGTTTGCCCCGGAGGCGGCTTTTTCTTTCATGTAATAAAAACCGAAGGGACAGATGTAGCCTGGTGGCTAAACCAAAAAGGCATAACAACCTTTGTGCTTAAATACCGGGTTGGCCATAGCCTGACAAACGACCCCAGCAAAGAATGGCATCAAAATATACTCAAAAGTGATTTTGGCGATAAGATAAGGCCCATCATTCCGCTGTGTATAGCCGACGGGAAAGCAGCTATTGCTTATGTACGAGCTCATGCAGCGGAATATGGTATAGATCCAGGTCGTATCGGCATCATCGGCTTTTCGGCAGGAGGAACTGTTGCAGCCAGCAGTGCATTTAACTTTACTCCAGAAAACAAACCAAATTTTGTGGCACCGATATATGCCTTTATGCCGCAGGAATTACAAGGTACCATTGCAAATGATGCTCCGCCTATGTTCCTGACAGCCGCCTATAACGACGAACTTGGCCTCGATGCTCACAGCGTTGATCTATATAACAAATGGAAAGCGGCTAAACATGGTGCCGAACTGCACATATACGCCAAAGGAGGCCATGGTTTTGGCATGCAACGCCAGGGAATCCCTACCGATAGCTGGATAGACCGTTTCGGTGAATGGCTCGATCTGCAAGGGTTCCTGAAGGCCAAAGACCCCGGCGTTGCTGCTGCCATCGAAAACGCAAAGAAACCGGATTGGCCAAACCTGAAAAAATATGAGGCGGATAATGCAGCGATCCCTCCGCCGGCCCCTGGCGAAAAACGAGTAGTTTTTATGGGGAACTCGATCACGGAAGGTTGGAAATACGCTGATTCGGCATTTTTTGCCGGCCGTCCTTATTTCGACAGGGGAATCAGCGGGCAAACAACGCCGCAAATGCTGGTTCGTTTCCGCGAGGATGTGATCAGTCTGAAACCAAAGGTAGTAGTGATCCTGGCCGGTATCAACGATATAGCCGAAAATACCGGTCCTATCAAACTTGAAAACACCTTTGGCAATATACAATCCATGGCCGAACTGGCTCGCCAGGCACATATTAAAGTGGTAATTTCATCGGTATTACCTGCTAACCATTTCCCATGGCGACCATCTATTATCCCTACCGGGAAAGTGATCCAATTGAATAAAATGTTAAAAGATTATGCTGATGCCAATGGCATTGTATACCTGGATTATTATTCGGCCATGGTTGATTCGGAAAAAGGCTTGCCTGCCAAACTTTCACACGATGGCGTCCATCCCACCCCCGACGGCTATAAGATCATGGAGCCCCTGGTTGAAAAAGCCATTGACGAAGCAATCAGGCGGAAGAACTAGTCTTGCGCGGAGCGGATGGTGCCAAATGCCAAATGCCAACATAAGACTTACGAAGTTTTTAAAACTTCGTAAGTCTTTAAATGCCCTATACCTGATACCCGATACCTGATACCCGATACCAATAAACCTACTTCAACACCGGCAAAATAATCTTCGATTGCTCGTGATATATGCTGATGGTTTCTTTCACAAAGTCTGATTCTTTGGCATGATAGATATCCAAAAACTGTTGCGGATTACGATCAGTTAAAGGGAACCAGGTGCTTTGTACCTGTATCATGATCCGGTGACCTTTTTTGAAAGTGTGGGCCACATCAGGCAGGGTAAATTTAACCTTTGTTGGCTGATTAGGCACAAACGGTTCAGGATTCTCATAACTGTTGCGGTATTTACCCCTGAAGGTTTCGGCCCTGATCAAACCCTGATAACCACCCATAGGGTAAGGCCCGGTTTGGTCTTCTTCGGCATAAATATTAATATCGTTGTAAGAGCCATTATCAGGGTAAACGTCTATCACTTTTACAATAAAATCTGCGTCCGTGTTTGATAGGCTAACCAGCAGGTCGGCTATTACCGGTCCGCCTAATGTTACATCATTCTCCAGAATATCTGATTGGTACGACAAC
>CAISPD010000259.1 GCA_903887275.1 uncultured Mucilaginibacter sp. | reverse complement strand
TGAATATTGAACAACAAATTTACGCCAATGGCGTATGGCAAACTAAATTATCGGAAACCAAAGCCCAAAAATGCCAATTGGTTTTGGTTTTTGGAGCGCCTGAATTGATTGTAAAACCCGAAATTTTTCAACACCTACGCAATGTTTATCCTCTGGCGCATCTTGTTTATTCATCAACAGCGGGTGAGATCAACAACGACTCTGTACAAGACGGTACTATAGTTACTACAGCTATCGAATTTGAAAAGACCAAACTTCAATGTTTCAAAACCAATATCGAACAACATAGCGATAGTTATGAAGCAGGAAAATTCCTGGCAAATTTGTTTCCAAAAGAGGATCTGCAGGGCTTGTTCATTATTTCTGACGGAACTTTGGTAGATGGCGGTGAACTGACCGCTGGTTTGAGTGAAAATATCGAAAAACAAATACCAATAACCGGGGGCCTTGCTGGCGACGCAGCCAGATTTGAAAAAACCCAAACCGGACTGGATGAGATACCCTCACAAGGTAACATTATTGCAGTAGGATTTTATGGAAAAAACTTATTGATTGGCCATGGCTCGCTGGGGGGCTGGGATGAATTTGGTTGTGAGCGCGAAATTACCCGGTCAAATAAAAATGTTTTATATGAGATTGATGGCAAGAACGCCCTCGGACTTTACAAAAATTACCTGGGCGACTATGCTAAAGACTTACCCGGATCGGCTTTATTGTTCCCTCTGTCTGTCCGAACTAATGATTCGGACAGAAGTTTGATCCGTACAATTTTAGCAGTTGATGACGATCATCAATCAATGATATTTGCCGGTAATGTTCCGCAAGGTAGCAGAGCTCGTTTGATGCGGGCAAATTTCAACAAGCTGATAGATGCCTCATCTATCGCGGCAAAAGATTCGCTTGAGTCTTTGGGCTCGGTTAAACCACAACTGACCGTTATGGTAAGTTGCGTGGGCCGAAAAATAATACTTGACTCCAGAACCAGTGAAGAGGTTGATGCAGCTGTTAATGTAATAGGCAGTAAAGCACCAATTACCGGATTTTATTCGTACGGAGGGATATCTCCATTCGCTATTGGAATGCCTTGTGAATTACACAATCAAACCATGACCATTACAACATTTGCCGAATTTTAAAGCGGACACCAACCACTAACCAATTTTTTTCGAAAATTAAATTTGGCCTGCTTTTCCCTCAACCAGGTTTGATTTTGTTTTATTGGATCATATTAGTCGTTTACAGTTTAAAGGCCCGGCAAATATTGATATGCATTATTTTGAAACAACAAAACTTGCAAGGGAATGATCATAGCCGGTATCGGCCTGGTTATTTGAATTCAATTCATTAACCAGACCAAAAGCTTGTTATTTACACTAATTGGCGAACAAAACGAAGCATAAGATTACTGCAAATCAAATCTATAATTGACACAAGGTATTTTTTTATATAGCATAGATCATTCATTATTTGAAGCCTGTTTGGTAAAATCGCGCACGAAAAAATATTATGATGAACCTGGGAATTTTTGTGTTAATGATATACCTTACAAGTACCGGAATGTTATTACTGACCTTTTATTTAAAAAAACAATTCACTGAAATTCTTGAAACCCGGTCAGACTTTCTGATACAAAAAGCTAAAGTTTTATACAGTGGATATTTTATCGCAGCATTGGCCGTTTATATACTGTGATTGGTATATTGGATCTAAGGAACCACAATGCTTTAGGACTTAACTAACAAGGCTCTAATGATCATAAAAAAAAGACCCTTGGATTCTTTCAACCCTCCGAACAAGTTTTTTAGTTTATAAAATGCGGGATTTTATTGGGCCAATTGCCGCAAAACCAGATTTTTAAGGGCGATAGCTGGCAAGAAGCAATTCAATAAACCAGCAACTTTCCCTCATTAACGACATTATGCCTGATCCGGCTTAAACTTTCAGGTGTAATAGACAAATAAGAGGCTACCGTTTGCAAGGGAACACGTTGTAATATTTCTGGCTGTTGTTGAAGTAATTTAAGATACCGTACTTCGGCACTCTCCGTTGTTACACTTGTAAATCGCCTTATTGCATAAGTGAGATACCCGTCGACTAGTTTTCTAAAAAAACGCTCCATTACCGGCACCGTAAAATAAATATTATCCCGCTCTTGGTAAGATATCAGCAATACTTCAGTTGGCTCATTTGCTTCTATAACATAAATTGAAGGAACACCTTCAGAAAAGCTTATCGGTGCCCCTATCCAATCGCCCTCAAATGCAATCTTATAAACACGCTCCCTGCCATTTTCGTCAATTGTAAAACTCCTTAGCGATCCTTTTACAATAAATGCCAGATCGCGGTCGGCATCCCCAATTCCTACTAATTCGCGATTTTTTCTAATGTGCTCCTTTCTGAAAAAAGGAATTACTTTCTCAAATTCGTTATCAGTAATATCCACAAAGCGGGATATTTCATTCCTTAATGCATTATAAGCTTCCATACACTTCTCCTCATCTGCGATATCCCCAATAATTAACAATGTAAAAATTACTAATTCGAGTAATGTTTACGTTGTTATCAAATTTAAAAGATTTCGGATTTAAGCATGCAGAATTTTAATGCAATCATTTCCTGCCAACCAATGCGATTGT
>CAISPD010000258.1 GCA_903887275.1 uncultured Mucilaginibacter sp. | reverse complement strand
ATAAAAATATTATTCCGCAACAAAGCCCTGCAATATTATTTGCAAGGCGTTTAAGCATCAGAAAAGAATTTGCTATTTATACCAGAACACTGGCGAAAGTAACCTTTAACCACAAATTAGTTACAAAAAAACACCGACTGAATGAGTCGGTGTTTTTTCTTTCTTATCAAGTTGATATTAAAATGTTATCCGTTTGAAAGCGCAGCGGCACCGCTTACAATCTCGGTAAGCTCAGTAGTGATCGCCGCCTGACGTGCCTGGTTATAAGAAAGTTTCAATGCTTTAAGCAATTCGCCGGCATTTTCAGTTGCTTTATCCATCGCGGTCATACGTGCACCGTGCTCGGATGCATGAGAGTCAAGTACTGCTTTATAAACCTGTATCTTAATGTTTTTCGGGATAAGCTGCGCTACAATTTCTTCCTGCGAAGGCTCCAGTATATAATCAACCTGGTGAGTAACATTAGTTTGCTTTTCAGATTTAGGAACTGGCAATAGCTGTTCACTGGTTAATATCTGTACGGCAGCATTTTTAAATTGATTATATACTAACTCTACCCTATCATACTGCCCTTTCAGGAAGCCTTCCATGACCGCTTCTGTAATCTTAGAAACGTTTTCGAAATTCAGGTTGTTGAACAACTCATTATTATCGCCAATAACATTGTATTTGCGACGCTGATAAAATTCCTGAGCTTTCTTACCAATACCTACTATTGATACATTACCTGCCTTAAGCTGAGCGCTGTATTTATCAGCGATCAAATTATTGGCAGTTTTAATTGCATTGGTATTAAAAGCACCTGCCAAACCACGGTTTGAGGAAACCACAATAACCAATACCTTGTTAGGCTCGCGCTCCTGTAAAAATGGTGATGAACCATCTTCAAGCGAGGCAGACAGGTTTGCGAGAATATGCTTTAATTTATTGGCATAAGGACGCAACTGCAAAATAGCATTCGTAGCCCGTTTCAACTTAGCTGCCGAAACCATTTTCATGGCCTTGGTGATCTGTTGGGTCGAGGTTACCGACGCGATACGGTTTCTTACTTCTTTTAAATTAGCCATTTTTCGAGATTTGAGACTTGAGGTTTGATATTTGAGACTTATGTCTCATCCATCAAAATCTTATCCCTGTTTCTTTATTATCTCTATAAGATGTGAGTGGATCTGTTCAGATACTCACATCTCATATCTCACATCTAATTAATATTTTGCTGCAAGTTCTTTAGCAACTGTTTCCAGTACTCCAGTAATTTCGTCATCAAGTTTGCCAGCTTTCAAAGCAGCCAGAGTTTCAGGGTGACGAACTTCTAATTGTGTAGTGTACTCGCTTTCAAATTCCTTGATCTTGTTAACCGGTACGTTACGCATCAGGTTTTTAGTTCCGGCGTACACGATAGCTACCTGTTTTTCAACGGTAACCGGTGAATATTGACCTTGTTTCAACACTTCCACGTTACGGGCACCTTTGTCAAGTACGTTTTTGGTAGAAGCATCCAAATCGGAACCAAACTTTGAGAAAGCTTCCAATTCACGGAACTGAGCCTGGTCAAGTTTCAAAGTACCGGCAACTTTCTTCATTGATTTGATCTGTGCGTTACCACCCACACGTGATACAGAGATACCTACGTTAATAGCTGGACGAACACCGGCATTGAACAAATTAGATTCAAGGAATATCTGACCGTCGGTGATCGAGATCACGTTGGTAGGGATATAAGCTGATACGTCACCAGCCTGGGTCTCAATGATCGGAAGCGCAGTTAATGAACCACCACCTTTTACGATACCTTTGATCGATTCCGGCAAATCATTCATTGCCTGTGCGATTGAATCGTTGGCGTTGATCTTAGCGGCACGTTCAAGCAAGCGGCTGTGCAGGTAAAACACGTCACCGGGATAAGCCTCACGGCCCGGTGGACGACGCAATAACAACGAAACCTCACGGTAAGCAACAGCTTGTTTAGACAGGTCATCATAGATGATCAGTGCAGGACGTCCGGTATCACGGAAGTATTCGCCGATAGCTGCACCAGCAAAAGGTGCGAAGAACTGCATAGGTGCAGGGTCGGCAGCGCTAGCAGCTACAACGATAGTATATGGCATTGCGCCGTTCTCTTCCAGTACACGCACGATGTTAGCTACGGTAGAAGCTTTCTGACCGCAGGCAACATAGATACATATTACCGGTTGACCGGCTGCATAAAATTCTTTTTGATTGATGATGGTATCGATACAAACCGCAGTTTTACCGGTCTGACGGTCGCCAATTACCAACTCGCGTTGTCCGCGACCGATAGGGATCATTGCGTCGATAGCTTTGATACCAGTTTGTAAAGGCTCGGTAACCGGCTGGCGATAAATTACACCCGGTGCTTTACGCTCCAATGGCATTTCATAAAGCTTTCCGGCGATAGGTCCTTTACCGTCGATAGCTTCGCCGAGGGTATTCACCACACGACCCAGCAAACCTTCACCAACATTGATCGAAGCGATCTTTTTGGTACGTTTAATGGTGTCGCCTTCTTTCACTTCGTCAGACGGACCAAGCAATACGATACCTACGTTATCCTCTTCAAGGTTAAGTACGATACCTTGCAGGCCATTCGCAAATTCAACCAGCTCACCTGATTGTACTTTAGTTAACCCGTAAGCGCGGGCAATACCGTCACCCACCTGGAGTACGGTGCCTACTTCTTCTAATTCAGATGCTGACTTGAAGCCTGATAATTGCTGACGCAATATGGCTGATACTTCGTCTGGTCTAACCTCTACCATTTTCTATTTTATTAGAGTTTTGTTTTTAATTTATTCGTTTATCCCTTTGGCAAAATCAGCTTTCAACCGGTGAAGGCTATTTGAAATGCTGGTATCTACCTGCAGGTCTCCTATGGTCAATATAAAACCACCAATTAATTGATGATTAACTTTAGTATGTAATTCTATGGATGCGCCAGTGGCATTTTCCAGTTCTTCAACAATCTTTTTGCGGTTGGCTGCTGATAAAGGCGAAGCGGAAACTACTTGAGCACGTTTGATATTTCTAATGATATTGTATTGGTTAATAAATTCAGCCGAAGTAGCGTACAAAACTCCTGCCCGGCTCTTGTTAACCATGATCTTAAAAAAAGCGTCAGTTATCGGGCTGATTTTTTTACCAAAAATAGCTTCCAATATTTTAATTTTTCTACCGTGACCTACAATCGGATTGGCCAGTACGGCCTGAAGCTCATGATTGGCCTTTACTGTTTCGGAAAAAAGCCCCATGTCTTTCCTGATCTCTTCCAGAGCATTCTTCTCCTGAGCCAGATCAATGATCGACTTTGCGTAACGGGTTGCAACTGTTAATTCAGACATCTTTTTTTAATTCGAATTCCGGATATACCATTTCGAAATTTATTCGCTTTTCTAATTCTAAACCCGACCAAAGGCCAGCTTTTAAAATCAGAAATTCGAAATCATTTCAACTTTACATCTTTTAAAAGGTCAGCGATCAAAGCGTCCTGCTTCTGCTGATCTTCAAATTGTTTGCGCAATACTTTTTCAGCGATCTCTAACGAAAGTGTAGCTACCTGATTTTTTACGTCGGCCATAGCTATCGCCTTTTGATTGTCGATCTCGATACGCGCACGTTCAATGATCTTTGAACCTTCAGTTTGAGCCGATTCCTTAGCCTCATTGATAATATTATCTTTTATCTGTTTAGCTTCTTTCAGGATCTGGTCGCGTTCAGCACGAGCCTGCTTCAAAAGCTGTTCGTTCTCATTGGTTAAACGGGCCATTTCCTCTTTAGCCGCTTCAGCCAAAGAAAGAGCACTTTCAATTGACTTTTCGCGTTCGCTGATCGAAGCCAGGATAGGCTTCCAGGCAAATTTGCCCAAAAGGAACAAAAGGATACCGAAACAAAGTGTGGTCCAGAAAACTAACCCAATGCTGGGGGTAACTAATTCCATAAATCAGAATCTTATAGTGAATAATGTGATCAAATTTAAATAGCCCGGAGCCAACCGCCCCGGGTATTTTGTTTTCCTCAGTTTGAGAGGAAGGCTGCAACAACCACCGCAAACAGAGCCACACCTTCAACAAGCGCAGCAGCGATGATCATGTTAGTTTGGATTTTAGAAATAGCTTCAGGCTGACGTGCAATAGCTTCAACAGCTTTACCACCAATCTGGCCGATGCCGATACCAGCACCAATAGCAGCTAAACCAGCACTAAGAGCGCCGATGTTTCCGTGTACACCTGCAGCCTGGGCTAAGGTTCCAATCATTCCAGTCATTGTTTGTTAATTTAAAACGTGTATATTAATAGATAATTAATTCAAATTAATGATGCTCTTCAATGGCCATACCGATAAATAAGGCCGAAAGCAATGTAAATAAATAAGCCTGCAAAAACGCCACCAGCAATTCAATGGCATCCATAAACACCACGAATACAACAGATACAGGCGAAACCCAGATAGTATTTAATATAAAGATCAGGGATATTAAGCTCAGAATCAGAATGTGACCAGCGGTAATGTTTGCGAACAAACGTATGGTCAAAGCTACCGGTTTTGAAATTATACCTACCACTTCAACCGGTATCATGATGAAGAATAACCACCATGGGTTAGGTACAAAAATATGCTTCCAGTAATGCTTGTTACCATTTAGGTTAACAACCAGCAAGATGACAGCAGATAAAGTTGCCGTTACTGCAATATTACCAGTTAAGTTATAGCCACCCGGAAAGAAAGGTATCATCCCCATCAGGTTATTGATCAGGATAAAAAAGAATATCGTGAGCAACAAAGGCATGAACCTACCGTACTTGTGCCCCATATTAGGGATAGCAATATCATCGCGAACAAACAAGATCAATGGCTCAAGGAATGATTGTAAACCTTTTGGAGCTTTTCCCTCGCGTGTTCTGTAAGAAGACGAAACTTTAAAGAAAACGATCAAAAGAATTACGATAGATAAAAACAAGCTGATAACGTTGCGGGTTATAGAAATGTCCCAAACCTTTTTGCTTGCTTCTTCGTCAACTTTACCTGAAGCATCAACCACTTTTACATGGTTTGCTTCTAATTTATAGCTGTGAAGTTTACCGGCATAAACCGAGCCTTCTTCCTGTATTTTATCCGAAGAAAAAACCTCCAGCCCTTTTTCGGTATACAGGATAACCGGAAGAGGTAGAAATTTCTCTTTAACAAAAGGAAATGCCACCGGCCATGAATGTGAGTCACTGATGTGCTCCAGGATCATAGCCTTGGCATCAAACTTAGTTTTAGACGTATCCGGGCCGTTTTCTGCGGCAAAAGTTACTTTCGGAAATAGGCCTGCGGTTAAAAAAAACGCGCAAATGAAGAAAATTCTAAAAAGTTTTGAGTTCAAAATCGTGCCGCTTGTCATCTAAAATGGTGTTTTCTACCCTAAATTTTTGTGCCGCAAGTTACGCAACAGAACATAAACTTCAAAGGCCATATTTAATAAATACAAATAAATAAAGTCACCAACGAAAGCGTACTTATTTTTATCTTTGTTTTTCTT
>CAISPD010000257.1 GCA_903887275.1 uncultured Mucilaginibacter sp. | reverse complement strand
TCCACGTCAATTATTATATTTTACTATTGATTATAAAAAGATATGCCACAAATTAACAGGCTGTTTTTCAGCTATTTATAATGATCGCATTTCCCGGGGCGTTCGCTTCTGTTACATCGGGTGTTCGGATATGATACAATCTAAATCAGTATTAAAATTCAGTTTGACAAAGCTCAACCCAAAATATTCTATGATTAAATTACTCATCATGAAGCTTTTAGTATAAATGCAATACAAAAGCAGGTTTCTTAGCATAAATTTTGTTGATCCAACATTATCAATTTTAATAAATAAATTTACGAATTGAACTACGGAATTTGTTCGAGCCAATGATCTACTAAGACTTTACCATGATATTAAAAAAAGCAAGTGTTTTAGTTGTTGACGATGATACTGATGTGCTGACAGCGGTTAAACTTTTGCTGAAAACTGAAGCGGCGGAAGTTATAACCGAAAAGAACCCCGAGAACCTCAACTGGCTGCTGCAACGCCAGCAGGTTGATCTGGTTTTGCTGGATATGAATTTCAACAGCGCCATTAATACGGGTAATGAGGGCTTATACTGGTTAAAGAAAATTAAAGAATGGAAGCCTAATGTAAGCGTAATCATGATCACGGCTTATGGCGATATAGACCTGGCTGTACGGTCATTAAAAGAAGGCGCAGACGACTTTGTTGTAAAACCCTGGCATAATGAGAAACTGATAGCCACTATCAAGGACCTGCTGGATAAACAAGGTGGCGTTAAACCACCCAAATCTGTAAAGGTAAGTGGTAGTACCTCTATTTTGGGCGAATCGGATGCGATGCTGGATATCTTTCACAAAGTGAACAAGATAGCCCCAACAGATGCCAACATTTTGATCCTGGGCGAAAACGGAACCGGGAAGGACCTGATGGCAAAAGCTATTCATGAACGATCATTACGTGCCGACAAACCCTTTATCAAAGTGGACGTTGGTGCCCTTACTGATACATTGTTTGAGAGTGAGTTATTCGGACATAAAAAGGGCGCCTATACGGATGCACGCGAAGACAGGCCTGGCCGTTTTGAAGATGCGCAGGGCGGTACCCTGTTTTTGGACGAAATAGGTAATATATCGCTACAGCAGCAGGCCAAATTATTAACTGTTTTGCAAAACCGCCAGGTGACGCGCCTCGGTACCAATAAAGCGCTTGATATTGATATCCGACTTATCTGTGCAACTAATTTGCCTTTGTCCGAATTAGCAAATGAAAGCCGTTTCCGAAAAGATTTGATCTACCGTATCAATACAGTTGAAATCAATATGCCTCCGTTAAGAAAACGGTCCGAAGATATTGTCATATTGGCTAAACACTTTGTAAAACTCTATACAAGCAAATACCTTAAACCGACGATGGATTTTGAACAGGGTGCCTTGCAAAAACTAAAGCAATACCACTACCCCGGCAACGTGCGCGAATTACAATATACCATTGAAAGAGCAGTGATCATGGCCGACGACCCTATCTTAAAGGCCGATGATCTTATTTTTTCAATATTAGAAAGCCCGCTCACCGAAAGTCTGGAGGCAGATAATGTACCCCTGAGCACGCTTGAAAAAAATGCAATTTTGAGGGTGATTGAAAAGAACAATGGCAACATAACCAGAGCTGCTAAAGAGCTGGGATTAACCCGCACCGCATTATACCGCAGATTAAGCAAATATGATATTTAAGAGATATGAATGGCGGCTGTTACTGCGCGTGCTACTGCTCTTTCTGACGCTTGCAGTAACTTCGTATCTGGCAGTAAAGCAAATTTATCTGTACCTGCTCATTACCGGTCCGCTGCTTATCTATGAGCTTGTTGAGATGATCCGTTTTCAGAAAAAGGCCCAGGATGAGGTTAGCCAGTTTGTGGAATCGATCCACTACCGTGATTTTTCAAGGCATTTTGATGTGCGTAAAGCGCCTACTGAATTGAAGCCGCTGCGTAAAGGCTTCAACGAGATCAACAGTACTTTTAAACTGATCAGTCGCGAAAGGGAAACACAATACCACTACCTGCAAAAGATACTTGAATTGGTGGATACGGGGATTTTGTCTTACGACAACGAGTCGGGGCAAATTGGCTGGATAAACGAGGCTTTTAAAAAGATAATCGGCATCCCCTACCTTAAAACAATTCATTCGCTCGAAAAAAGGGAAGAAACCCTTTATAACGAAATCGTAAAGTTAAAACCTGGTGATAGCAAAGTGATCACCATCAGCCGCAACCAGCAGCTGGTGAAGATATTATTGTCGGCCAGTGTTTTGCGCAGCGATGACCGCGTTTACAAATTGGTGGCCTTTCAAAACGTTAGTGAAGCCTTAGACGAAACAGAATCAAAAGCCTGGCAAAAACTGCTCAATGTTATGACGCATGAGATCATGAATTCAGTTGCGCCGATTTCGTCTTTGGCCGACACCCTTAAAAACCGATTGCAAAGCGCCGAGCTTTCCGGAGCTATAAACGGACAGTTAGAGGACCTTGAACTCGGTATCGATACCATCAAACGCCGGAGTGAGGGATTACTGAAATTCACAGAAAGTTACCGTAACCTAAACAAGATCACTAAACTCGATCTGAAAAAAATATTGGTACGCGACCTGTTTGAAAACCTGAGCAGTCTGATGTCGCCTACACTGGAAAAGAAAAACATTGAATTGGAGATCGTTTTGCGCGACCCCGCTTTGGTCATTGAAGCCGACATCAACCTGCTGGAGCAGGTATTGATCAATCTTCTGGTCAATGCTATCGAGGCGGTTAAAGATCGCGCAGAACCCCGTATCTCGCTTTCTGCCGAAAACCAGGGCAATAACCGCATCATGCTAAAAGTTGGCGACAATGGCCTGGGTATGCCACCCGAACTGATGGAAAAAATCTTTATCCCCTTCTTCAGCACCAGAAAAACCGGCAGTGGTATAGGTTTAAGCCTTTGCAAACAGATCATGCTATTGCATCAGGGTAATATCCATGTGCAAAGCACGGAAGGCATTGGCTCGGCATTTATTTTGCAGTTTGCGGGATGAATAGCTGCTGCGAGTTTAGCGCAGCGTAACTCGTGGTAAAACCTGTCTTGTCCTGAAATAGGTTTACACAACAGTAAACAAAAATGGAGAGATATTCAAAAGTGTTTGGCAGTAAATGGCAAAGCCAGTACAGCGAAGAGTTTAATCGTAAGAGTTGTCGGGAATATTTAGACGGATCGGATAGTCGTACAACGATTGAAAGAAAGTATAAATTGGGAAACAGCCGGCTCACATCCTGGCTAAAATCATTTGGTTG
>CAISPD010000256.1 GCA_903887275.1 uncultured Mucilaginibacter sp. | reverse complement strand
GCAGGAATGCATTTCTGCACCGTTTGGTTGAAATTTTGTATGCCCGGACCACAGCAGATTTTAAACGTGGAACCTTCAGGGTAAAAGGTGACATTGTTGATATTTATCCGGCATATCTGGATTATGCTTATCGGGTGTCTTTCTTTGGGGATGATATCGAAGAGTTAAGCACTTTCGATCCTTCAACTGGTAAGACCATAGAAAAAACGACACATATGGTGGTTTTCCCGGCAAACCTATATGTAGCACCACGCGAACGTTTTACCCAATCCATCTGGGCCATACAGGAAGAACTTGAAATTCGTAAAAAGCAGTTTATCGATGACCAGCGTTTCCTGGAAGCAAAACGCCTTGAAGAAAGGGTGAATTACGATCTGGAGATGATACGTGAACTTGGCTATTGCTCGGGCATAGAAAATTATTCGAGATTTTTTGATGGACGCAAGCCGGGTGCACGCCCCTTTTGTTTGTTAGACTACTTCCCGGACGATTATTTAATGGTGATAGACGAGAGCCACGTTACGGTACCCCAGATCAGAGCCATGTACGGCGGTGACCGCTCGCGAAAAATATCGTTGGTTGAATATGGCTTTCGATTACCGGCTGCTTTAGACAACCGCCCGCTCAACTTCCAGGAATTTGAAAACCTGGCACCACAAACTATTTATGTAAGTGCCACACCGGGAGATTTTGAACTGGAAAAATGTGGTGGCGTTGTAGTAGAGCAAGTGATACGCCCAACCGGACTGTTGGATCCGGTGATCGACATCAGACCTGTCATCAACCAGGTGGACGACCTACTGGAAGAAGTAGATCAAACAGTAAAACAGGGTGACCGCGTTTTGGTGACTACCCTAACCAAACGTATGTCGGAAGAACTGGCAAAATATATGGACAAACTCGGCATAAAATGCCGCTACATCCATAGCGAAGTAAAAACGCTGGAACGGGTAGAGATTCTGCGAGGGCTGCGGCTGGGTGAGTTTGATGTTTTGATCGGGATAAATTTGCTGCGTGAAGGTCTTGACTTACCGGAGGTTTCGCTGGTAGCCATTCTGGATGCTGATAAAGAAGGCTTCCTGCGCTCTGAACGGTCACTGATCCAGACAATAGGCCGTGCAGCACGTAATGACCGGGGACGAGTGATCATGTATGCAGATAAAATAACCGACTCCATGCGCATCACCATCGATGAAACCAATAGAAGGCGCGAAAAACAAATAGCCTATAACCAGGAACACGGGATAACGCCAAGAACAGTCGGCAAATCGCGCGAAGCTATCATCGAACAAACTTCGGTGATGGATTTTGTTGGCGGAGTGCAAAAAGCTTATGTGGAGGCCGACTCGGTATCTCTGGCTGCTGACCCAATCGTTCAATACATGAATAAAGCCGACCTGAAGAAGGCTATCGAAAATACCCGCCGGGAAATGGTCACTGCCGCAAAAGATATGGATTTCCTGCAGGCAGCTAAATTGCGCGACGAAATGTTTGCTCTTGAAAAACTGATGGAAGAAAGATTTTAAACAGCCTGGCAAAATTTAAATGACTATACCATGATGTAACATTTAAAAGCGCTGCAAGTCAAAAAAATCGATGAAAAATCAGATAAAAACATTTTTTGCGTTTTAAACTTATATTTGTACTCCAAAATTTAGTCAGATGGAATTTATTCGTTTTCTATTCATAGCCATACTTATATTATATATCATTCGCGCAGCTGTACGCCTTTTGTTACCCATGTTGTTTCAAAGCGTAGTAAATAAAGCACAGGATGCTCAACAGCAACAATACCGCAGGCAAGCACCAGAAGGGAAAGTAATTGTTGATTATGTGCCTGAAAAAAAGAAAAAATCAATACCAGATTCTGAAGGCGACTTTGTTGACTACGAAGATGTAAAGTAATATGCGCGACCCGCTAGAGAGACCACCTATTTTTACGCGCCGGCATTATGGCACTCCTGAAACGTTTACGCTTATTGTAATCAACTATGCGGTAGTAACCTTTGGTTTGATGATCTTCGGCACATCGGATCATAAGATCAATTGGTTTTTTTGGGTGGTGCTGGCAATTCTGGCAATTTATAACGCCTATAGTATTTACCGTTATCGCGAAGAATATAACAAAGTGGCGATCATCGCCTATGTTATAAGCACTGCAGGATTAGGTCTGTTATTTTTAATGGTCTAAGTCGCTTTCGCATCCATATCACCCTGTATCAAAAATAAATTTCTATTCTAACTCAAATTTCTATTTTTGGGGGATTATATTTTTTTCACCTCATTCAATTTAGATGGATAATTGGTTCAAGCGAAATGGTACCCACCTGGTCATCATAGGAATTTTAATAGCTATCAGCTTCTTTTACTTTACACCGGCATTTCAGGGAAAAACCCTGGGCCAGGCTGATGTTATCGGCGCACAATCTACCCAAACCGAAATAAACCATTACAGAGATAAGGATACTACGATATTGTGGACCAACCAGATCTTTGGAGGTATGCCTACTTTCCAAATATGGGCCCCTTATCCTGACAATGTGACCACCTGGGTAGTAAGGGCAATCACCACGGTATTTCCTAACCCAATTTACAATGTATTCCTTTTATTATTCGGAACTTACTTCCTGTTTATTGTATTGAGGGCCGGCCCCTGGCTTGCTGCGGCGGGCTCGGTGGCATTTACCTTCACATCCTACAATGTTATTTTAATGCTTGCCGGGCACACAAACCAGGTGTTTGCCATCGCTTTTTTTGCCCCTATACTAGCCAGTATCATACTTACGCTAAGGGGAAAATATCTTGCCGGGGGTGCTTTAACAGCATTATTCCTGGCATTGGAGATTCGTGCAAACCACGTACAAATGACCTATTACCTGCTGATATCTTTATTTATTTTTATTGCGATTGAGGCTTATCATGCCATTAAAAGCAAAACCGCAGGTAACTTTCTGAAATCATTGACTTACCTCGGAGCCGCAGTTTTAATTGCTTTGGCCGTTAATGCTTCTTCACTTTGGAGCACCTACGAGTACGGTAAAGATACCATCCGTGGCCAATCTAACCTGAAACAAAATACATCCGAACCAAGCAGCGGTCTGGATAAAACTTATGCTTACCAGTACAGTGAAACTCCTCAGGAATCTCTTTCTTTTCTGGTACCTTATGCAGCAGGAGGAAGTTCGCAGAACGAAGGCCTTGATCAAAACTCTGAGGTAGTTAAAGCCTTAAAAGATAAAGGCATACCAGAAGATCAGGCTTATACCGCAGCGCAGCAGATTACCGGCAGCTTTCAGGGTCTATCATTGTATTGGGGCGACAAACCATCAACAGCTGGTCCGGTTTACTTCGGCGCAGTTGTATTTTTCCTGTTTGTTTTTGGCCTGATCATTATAAAAAATCGCATCAAATGGTGGCTGCTGGCAACAGTTGTACTCACCGTGCTCCTATCCTACGGCGGAAACTTTCCATTCGTGTCAGATTTTTTCTTTAAATATTTTCCACTTTATAATAAGTTTCGTGCTGTTGAATCAATATTGGCTGTTACCGGTCTATGTTTCCCCATCCTTGCGGTACTGGCAATTAAAGAATTGGTTGATACTGCAGACAAGACCGATCTGTTCAAGAAACTTAAAATCTCATTCTATATCACCGGCGGCTTAGCATTAATACTGATTGTTGCTCCTGGCTTTTTCCTAAATTTCCGTTCATCCAGCCAATTAACCGGCATATCCTCACTTGCGCAAGCAATGAAAGGCGATAATGGAGCGGCTAACGCTGTTGCCAGTGCATTGGTAAAAGATCGTCAGAACCTGGAGTTTTGGGATGCAGTTCGTTCATTGATATTTATCAGTATCACCTTTGGATTACTTTGGCTGTATTTTAAAGAAAAAATAAAGGCTCCAATCCTATATTTTGCGCTATTTGCATTGATTTTGGTCGATCTGTGGCAGGTTGATAAACGTTATCTTAAAGATTCAAACTTTGCCGATAAACAAGATGCATCACAGGTGGTAAAAGCCCGTGAAGTTGATCAGTTTATTCAGCGGGATGCCGACCCGGATTTCCGTGTAGTTGATTTGACCCAGAACCCGCGTTATGATGTAACTACCCCATTTTTCCATAAAACACTATGGGGCTATTCTGCTGCCAGGCTAAAACGTATTGAAGAACTTTTCGATAACCAGTTTTCGAAAACCCTGAACCAGGACGTGTTGAATATGTTCAATGTTAAGTTCATAATTAACCAGGACCCTAAAAGCGGCAACCTTTCCATGGTACACAATACCAATGCCTGCGGCCATGCCTGGTTTGTAAAGGAAGTTGAATATGTTAAAGATGCCGACGAGGAAATGAAAGCCATCAGTGCCTTTTCACCAAAAGATAAAGCAATTGTTGATCAAAGGTTCAAAAAACTATTGGAAGGGAAGAATGCAGGCTTTGCATCTGATGGAAACATTGAGCTTACAAGCTATTCTCCTGATCATTTAACTTATAAAAGTGGTAATACGGCAAATTCAGTTGCTGTATTCTCCGAGGTTTATTACGATAAGGGTTGGAAAATGTATATCGACGGCGTTGAAAAACCATATTTCCGTGCTGATTATCTCTTACGCGCAGCGCTGATACCTGTAGGAAACCACAAGATCGAATTTATCTTCCATCCGGCGTCGTACTATACCGGTGAAAAGATCTCGCTAGCAGGCTCTGTATTGCTAATTCTGGCGCTTGGCGGTGCAGCCTTTGCCGGCTTCCGGAAAAAAAAAGGCGAAACCTTGCCGCTTACTGAAACAGTAGTAGAAAAAGAAAAACCTTTGGCTAAAAAGAAATAGTCGGTTTAATAAAACAAAAAAAGCGATGTTAGTAATGACATCGCTTTTTTTGTTTTCAGTACTCCCTGATAATAGTGATAAATAAAATTAGTCATTGGTCTTTCGGTATTTTATCCAATACCACCCAAGGTTAAAAGCAATAATAGCATGATTGAATAGGGTTGGTAATAACCCGTAGTGTCGTTTCATGATATTAAACCGTTCGATCAGGCTTTGGCGGTGACGCTTTTTGGACATACCGCCAACCAAATATTTCGCCACGTATTGGCGAACATTTACAATTTTTTCAGCCTTTTTTGCTGCATTTAAAATCCAGTCGATATCGGCGCTTAATTGGTATTGCCTGTTAAACGGCTCTGCTATCGAGCGTTTAACATAAATTGCCTGGTGGCTAACGCTCATGCCATATTTAAAGCTGCGCCAATTGAATCTTTCGGGTGCTTTGTGGCGACGCTGGCCGAGACTATACCCTGCAGCATCGATCATTTCTGTCTCGCCGTAATAAATATCTGCATTGTTGGCAGTAGCAAATACATTGGCCACAGTATCTTTCGCATAGATCTCATCGCCCGAATTCATGAACAGCAAATAATCTCCGGTAGCGGCTGCCAGGCCCTTATTCATCGCATCATAAATTCCATCATCTTTTTCACTGATCAATACGCCCAATTTATCTTTGTATTTTTTTATTTTATCTAGAGTTCCGTCTGTCGAAAGCCCATCAACTATAATGTATTCAATATTCGGATAAGTTTGTTCCAGCACCGAAAGCATCGTCCGCTCAATATCGGCGGCGTTGTTATAAACGATGGTTATGACGCTTAATTTCGGTTGAAACATATTACTTATTTACGCTGTGGACCTCTGTGAACGCTGTAATTAAAATTTTTAGTCAACGCGTTGACAGCATTCACGCAGGCAATACCTTATGATATAATTCAATATGCCTTGTTGCGATGACTTTTTCAGAAAACTGATCCATAACGGTTTGCCTGGCATTTTTATTTAGCTCAGAACGTTCCGGAAAATTGATCACCCACTGCATGCCATCTGCAAAACTTTCTGATGAACGATATTCGGCCACATAACCATTTTGCTGATGTTTCACCATATCCGTAATACCGCCGGTATTAAATGTGATCACCGGCGTACCACTTGAAAGGCTTTCCATAACCGTATATGGCAAATTATCTTCGAGCGAGGGGATCAAAAATGCATCAGCAGCAGCGTAACAAAGTGCCAGCTTTTCATCATCGCTAATGGTACCCAGAAAAATGGTCTTAAACGGAAATTCGGGTACGTCTTCAGTATTACGATTTCCAAATACCACCAGCTCAATTTGGTCGGATTTGTCCCCCAATCGGATTTTTAATAACTCAAGTGCCTCAAGTAAATAGCTCGTTCCCTTGTGCAGGTCCTTCCGCGAAGGCATAAACCCGCTCAGGAAAATAAATTTATCCTTATCAAATCCTGCCTTCCCTTTTGCTTCTGCCTTGGCTAATGGTTTAAATATATCCGTTTCCAGCGTATTGGCGATTTGCGCAACTGGCTTACCCCTCATTAAACTACTTTGAATGATCGAATTTTGCATCCAGGTGCTGGGTGCTATTATTGTAAAATCAAGCTTGTTATAGGCTTCCCTTTTCTGCTGCCAGATCCGGTGCGAATAATCGTTTGAATCAGCATTCTTAAGCAAGGGGCAGTTACCACATTCTTTTTTGAATTGTTCGCAGGTGTAGCGCACATGGCAACCACCGGTAAACGCATTGCTATCGTGGAAGGTCCAAACTACAGGCTTGCCCAATTGGGCAATTTCGGCCAGATGTTTTGGGTTTAAAAATCCATGATTGATCCAGTGCAGGTGGATGATATCTGCGGCTATAATAGCTGGATGGCGTAGCACAGAGCGCCCGAACCAGGCAAAGGAAAATGGGGTTTTTAAAGCTTTCAGGTATCGTTTGGCTAATATTCGCTCCAATATAATTGCAGCCGCGCTCCTTGCTTTCTGCAACAAATTTGTATTAAATTCGCCTATATCAGGGTTTTTACCGAATTTGTAATGAACAATTACTTTTGATTCAACACCTTGATCAAGTAACGCGCGATTCAGCCTGATGCTGGCTCTGCCCGCGCCACCGTTACCGTCATAGGTATTTAAATGCACTACTTTCAAGACATTCAAAAATACACTTATTCAACTTAAATCAATTTTACCTTGTATGAAAAAACTGTTTGGCTGACTTTCTTTTCTTTTTTCTGTAGAAAATCTTGCCAGGCTCTGATTCCCGGCCCTCCGATCCAACGCTTCCCCTTGATGGTAAAACAGTTTAAGTCAGCTATAATACTGATTTACAGAAAATGAACATCTATGTTAAAATTAGGTTCACAAATCAACTGAAAGGCAAAGATCTACAATCAGATGAAGCAATAGATGAGATATTGAAGGATTTAATATGACCTTGATTCTTGCCAATCTCTACGTTGTGCACTTTGTGATTAAAAACAAACATCAAAGGCACAAAGATTTTCACAAAGTAACACAAAGACATTGTAATGATTTTCTTTTCTTTGCACCCGAATGGCAAATGAACTAACCGATAAAGCATTCTGGGCCAATTACTGGGAATCAAAAAAAGGATTGGCTTTTAAGGTTCCCGGCAATTACACTTTTCATAAGCTACTAAAAACTATCGTCGAAAAAAATCATTCGGCATCGGCGGTGGAGCTTGGTGGATTTCCGGGCTACTATGCCATCTTTCTGAAAAAATACTTCGGGCTTAATACTACGCTATTTGATTTCTATGTTCACCAAAAAGTACTGCAAGAAGTACTTGTCGCCAATGAACTCACGGAAACAGATATTGATGTGATTGAAGGCGATTTATTCAGTTATCAGCCCGCAATGCAATATGACCTGGTACTTTCCTGCGGCTTGATTGAACATTTTAATGACACCAAAGACATTATTGCCCGTCATCTCACTTTCCTTAAACCGGGTGGAACACTGTTCATAACCCTACCCAATTTTACAGGTGTAAACGGATGGGTACAGCGCAGGTATGATATGAGTAACTACGAGAAACATAACATCAGCAGTATGAACCCGGAAGCGCTGGCGCAATATTGCCGCGAACTGGGTTTGAAGGATGTTATTGCAGGCTATTACGGCAAATTCTCGGTATGGCTGGAGAACCGCGAGCAGCAAAGCGGTTTTACCAAAGCATTTTTGAAAACAATATGGCTGACCGGGAAGATTATCACCCGTATCATTCCGGTTGAAAGTAAATTACTTTCTCCTTATATTGTACTTACGGCTAATTCGTAGCCTTATTTGATGGTAGGTATTTTTGACGAAGCTGTCCAATAAATCTTAAACCTCTCTGTAGCAAAGTACCTTTTCGCCCTGAAAGAAATTGCCTGATCGCCTGGTAGGCTTGCTGGTTTTCTTTGAGTTCTGTCGGAAACTCCGTCACCGGTTTTTGAGAAACCTGCACATGGTAGGTCCGTTCGTTATTAGAATGCACCCCAGATCCATCATGACCAATATTATGTACTAACGAATTCGAGGGATTAAGCGTTAACCCGCCTTTCAAAAATATAGAAGCATACCAGCGTATAGCCCAGGAATTGTTGCGCCCAGATTTAAACTGCTCAATCTGCTTCCAGAAATTCATTTTCCCTTCAATAGAAAATTGGTGTATCGCTGCTCTATCGAATTGCCCGATGAGTTGATCAATATCAGGCTCAAAATCTGTCCAAGATCTTGCCCAGGTGGCCCAGCCCCAACTTGTAGCCGCACGGTAAAAGAAAGTTTGTGGCAACGATTTATCGGGCAAATCGTACATATAAGCGCCTATGTG
>CAISPD010000255.1 GCA_903887275.1 uncultured Mucilaginibacter sp. | reverse complement strand
TCAAAACACATAAAGCAGTAGTGCTCTTTTTTTACCGCGGTCAATGGTGTCCCTATTGCAATCAATACATTAAAAGATTGCAGGATTCGCTTCAATTACTGACTGGCGCGGGTGCTTACGTTATCGGTATTACACCCGAAACTGCCGAAAATATAAGTAAGACGGTTGACAAGACGCAGGCCTCGTTTTCAATTATACAGGATAAAGGATATAAAATATTAAAGGCTTATAAGGTTAACTATACTGTTGATGATAAACTTTTTGGTAAATTAAAAGAATATGGCGTTGATTTGGAAAAAAACAACGGCAATACAGATCACGTCCTTCCAGTACCGGCTACTTATATCATAGGCAAAAGCGGCAAATTGATTTACGTTCATTTTGACCCCGATTATACTAAAAGGCCATCCGTGTTGGTATTGCTGGATGCTATAAAAGCCAAATGATTTCTCCCGATTTCAGCGACCGGACCTAACGACAGGGGCTCTCTATCAATATCTCCTGATCAAAAATGCCAGCTAACTCTTGCGGGTTGTGGCTAACTATGAACACAGTTGTACCCTGTTTTTTCCATAATATTTGCAGCTCGCGGATAAGCTCCGTTTTCATATCGGGGTCGAGCGCCGAGAACGGTTCGTCCATCAGCAGCAGCGTAGGTTTGGTAGCCAGGGCCCTTAAAATTGCCAGGCGCTGTTGCTGACCGCCGGATAAATATTCGGGCTTTTGGTCTGCGAATGATTCTAATTTTCCAATAGCAAGCAGTTCCTTTATCCACGTTTCGTCATTAGCTGCAAAGCTTAAATGCTGCTGTACGGTCATATTAGGGAACAAAGCGTAATGCTGAAACACAAAGCCAACTTTTCGTTCCTGTGGTGAAATAGAGATGGTATTTGCTGTATCCAGCCAGATGGTGTTGTTAACCGTGATTCTGCCTTTTTCAGGTTTGGATAGCCCGGCAATTACTTTTAATAGCGTGGTTTTTCCCGCACCGGAAGGGCCATAGATCTTCGTGATGCTTCCTGCCGGAATCTCCAGAGCTATTTTTAGCACACTGAGGTTGTTGTGCGAATTGAGGTTTTTTTCTATATCGAAAATGATCATTCCAGCGGGCTTTTGGCTTTATATTTATTGAACACAAATACCGAGATCACCGTGATAAAAGTGATTCCAAACAAGATAAGCGAATAAAGATTCGCTGCTGTGTAATCCTGGTTTTCAACAGCATCATAAACTGCGATGGAAGCCACGCGGGTTACGCCTGGTATATTACCACCTATCATCAACACTACGCCAAACTCTCCTAAGGTGTGGGCAAAGGTTAAAGTGGCTGCCGTAAGCACTGAGGCCCGGATATTGGGCAACAATACATGGAAAAATGTTTGCCTTTCGTTTTTACCTAAAGTGTAAGAAGCCTGAGCTAATGAAGGAGATAGTTGCTGGAGTGCAGATTTAATGGGCCCGATCATAAACGGTAAACTGTAGATTACTGATGCCAGAATCAGTCCGGGGAAAGAGAATACCAACTGTATGTCAAATACATCGCGCAGCCATTTGCCTATACCATGTTGCGGACTAAATGCCAGCAGTAAATAAAATCCAAGTACTGATGGAGGCAATACTAAAGGCATGGTAATAATAGCCTCAATGATCAGTTTAAAAATAGACCTGCTTTTGGATAGCCACCAGGCAATTGGCAAGCCTATCAACAGTAGCAGTACTGTAGTTATGGCGGCAAGCTTAAGGGTAAGCAATATGGGGCTGAGATCCATTAAAATCAAAGGTAACAGAAAAAAAATGTCAAGTCGTTAGCACTTTATAGACCAAATTAAAGCTTCGTACGTACAATTGCTCTGCGCCAAAGCTCTGCACTTTTATACCCCATATCCATATGCTTTCAAAATCTTTTTTGCATCAGCACTGAGTATATACCGGTAAAATTTCTCTGCATTTGCTGTTTGTCTCGTAGCCTTCATAATCACTATACCTTGTTTGATCGGTGTATAAATCTGGGAATCTATGAGTTTCCAGTAGAGTTTGGTTTTGCCTTCAGCGTCTTTGATCAGCGATTGGGTGCTGAAACCAACATCGGCAACGCCCGTTAAGATATAAGTATTCACCTGGGCGATACTTTCACCCTGTACGATCTTCGTCTGAATATCGGTCCAGATACCTTTTTTTGTCAATGCTTCTTCAGCCGCTTTCCCATAAGGTGCTATTTTGGGATTAGCGATAGCGATCTTGTTGATTCCTGGGGTCAGTAATAAGCGTTCCCAGTTTTCGAAGCCGATATCCTGTGTGCTTACAATTACCAGACTACCATAGGCATATACTTCGGGAGCCTTTGTAGCAAATCCCTCGGTAAACAAACCTTCTGGAAAGGAGATATCAGCCGACAAAAAAACATCAAAGGGAGCACCATTTTTGATCTGGGTTGCCAAATTGCCTGATGAACCTGCAATTGGTTCTATTTCGATACCTGTTTTTTCTTTAAAATCATTCGCCAGTACCTTTATTACCCCCTGTAGGTTGGCAGCTACAGCTACCCGAAGGTTTTGTCCGAACAATGCAGCTGAATACAGCAGCAAGCTAAAAACCAGAAAAACTCGTTTCATCATCTTTATAATATAGAATCATCTAAAATACAAACCATGAGTCGTTATTTGTAAGAAAGGTTTAGTTTTCAGGGCGTATTTGATACACTAAGTTAATAAAATTACTATATTAGCTTTGTAAACTAGTATTGCAGACTACAATTATATTCCTAAAATTTATTTATGCGTAAGAACTTCTTGCTGGTGCTGTTGATGGCATTGTTTGCTCCTTTTGTTGCAGGAGCCCAGGGCGGCTTTTTTGATGTAAAAGGTAAAGAGGTGATTGGTCCTGATGGAAAGCCATTTATTATGCGGGGTACCAACCTGGGTAACTGGCTGATGCCTGAGGGCTATATGTTCAAATTTACCAAAACCAATTCGCCGAGGATGATCAATGAGGCCATCACCGAGCTTTTGGGCCCGGCAGATGCCGCACTTTTTTGGAAAAAATATCAGGACAGTTATATCACGCAACCGGATATTCACTACCTCAAAAGCATTGGTGTAAACTCTATCCGTATCCCCTTCAATTACCGCCTGTTTACCCGGGAGGATTACCTGGGCGCAAATGATTCGGGTCGTGGATTTAGATTAATCGACCGGGTCATTGGCTGGTGCAAGGCCGAACATATATACGTTATATTAGACATGCATGCGGCACCGGGCGGTCAAACCGGTGATAATATTGATGATGGCGCAGGCTACCCATTCCTTTTTAAAAGCAAACCCGACCAGCAAAAATGTATCGCCATATGGAAGCTGATCGCAAATCATTATAAGAACGAACCAGCAGTAATAGGCTATGATCTGCTCAATGAGCCTATTGCCACCTACTTCAACGCCGACGAGATCAATCCATACCTTGAGCCGCTTTATAAAAAAATAACCGCCGCCATACGCAGTGTTGATAAAAAGCACCTGATAATTTTAGGTGGTGCTCAGTGGGACAGTAATTTCAAGCCTTTCGGCCCACCGTTTGACAGCAAATTGGTTTACCAGTTCCATAAATACTGGACGCCACCAACCAAAGCCGTGATACAGGATTATCTGGATTTTCGCGATAAATATAATGTACCCATTTATTGTGGCGAAACGGGCGAAAATAAGGATGGATGGGTTGATACTTTTAAGAATGTTCTGGAGCAAAATCGCGTTGGTTGGCATTACTGGCCTTATAAAAAAATGGAGAACCTGAGCGGTTTTGTAACATTTAATATACCTGCAAACTACGATTTGGTGATCGCTTTCGCCGAAAGTTCAAGGACGAGTTTTGAAGAAATTCGGAAAGCAACACCAGCCAACAGGGAAGCAGCCAAAGAAGCCCTTTTCGACTTTATCAATAACAGCCGATTCGAAAACTGCCGGGTTAATAAAGGTTATGTTGGGGCATTGGGCTTTAAGGTCAATTAAAACCGTTTATATATATAAAAGCGTATTTAACTTGTTGAAACCAAATTACATAAAAGATATGAAGAGTTTTTCCACCCCGCTAAAAGCCTTTAGCTATGCGGTAATTCTATTTTCGGCCCTGGCTTTTGCATCCTGTTCAAAAAGCGGTGGCTCTGGCAATACGCCTACACCCACGCCGGTTGATACCCTTGTAAAGCCTGTATATGCATTGGTATGGTCAGATGAGTTTAACGGCACTTCGGTAGATACCACCAAATGGCATTTTGAAACCGGTGGAGGCGGTTGGGGTAATAATGAGCAGGAGTATTACCAGGGAAAAAATGCCACTGTAGCAAACGGCAACCTCTTGATCACCGTTAAAAAAGAATCTGTAGGCGGGCAACCATACACTTCTACCCGTATGACCACCCAAAACCGGGTAACTCAAACCTACGGTCGGATCGAGGCTCGCATTAAAATGCCGGTAGGGCTGGGTATGTGGCCTGCTTTTTGGATGTTGGGAAATAATATCAGCTCTGTTTCGTGGCCAACCTGTGGTGAAATTGACATCATGGAACATATCAATACCGATAGCCTGGTACACGGTAGCTTACACTGGAATGGTGGAAATACCAGCCAGGCAACACTTTCAACCCCATCAGCTTACCATGTTTATGCGGTTGAATGGGACGCCAAGCAGATCAGATTTTTTGTCGATGACGTAAAATACGATATTGAGCCTATTACCAATGTTTCGGCTTTTCAACTGCCATTCTTCCTGATCCTGAACGTAGCCGCGGGTGGTAACTGGCCTGGTCAGACTATTGATGACAGCAAACTGCCGATATCCATGTATGTGGATTATGTGCGGGTTTATAAGCAGACAAATTAGCCATAATCCCGATAGCAATCGGGACAAAATAAGTCAGGAAGTCCGAAAGATAGGAATTGAGTGCCGCCAGGGATTTTGATTCAATTAAAATCCAAACTAAACCCTATCTTTCGGACTTATGCTTACTTCCTGACTTTCACTCTCATAAAAAATTGTCAGTCCGACGGTTTTTATATAGTTTAGAGATTTAAAATCTAATTAAATCCGCTATTCTGATGAAACTTCCTGCTCTTACTACGCTGGGTCTTTGCCTTTTTGTATCTAGTGTATTTTCGCAAACGCCCAAAATATTTCACGTCAAATCACCTGATGGGAAAGTTGATTTAACGATCTCGGCAGGTAAGAACATCGAATGGTCAGTTAATCATGAGGATACGCAGGTTATTTTGCCTTCGTCGGTTTCACTGGCCTTGGGTGATGGTATGGTTTTAGGTACCGATGTTGCGGTAAAAAAGGCGGCGCCGTTGTCGGTCGACCGGATGATCAGCACACCACTTTACAAAAAAGACCAGGTAAGGGATAATTTTAATGAATTGACGATAAGCTTCAAAGGCGATTTTGGTTTGATCTATCGCGCTTATAATGATGGTGTTGCCTATCGTTTCTTTACTGCAAAAGCTTACGAGATATCCATTGAAAATGAAGAAGCCAACTTCAATTTTAAAGATGATGATCAAGTTTTTTTCCCGTTTGTTAACGATTATCGCCACAAAGATAAATTCAATACTTCTTTCGAATCATTATATGACAAATTACCGATTTCGGCAGTAAAAAAAGACACGCTCGCTTTTCTGCCGGTTTTGGTTGACCTGGGTAAGGGTAAAAAAGCTGCTTTGCTTGAAGCCGATCTGCAAAACTATCCCGGCATGTACCTTACGCCAGGAGCCCAGGGGCATAATTTACATAGTGTTTATCCGCCTTATCCAACCAAAGAAGAGATAAGCAATATCAATTACGTAGTTGATGAACGTGCCGATTATATTGCTAAAGTACCGGGCATCCATACCTTTCCGTGGCGGGTAGTGATAATCAGCACGGAGGACAAACAACTGGCAAATAATGATATGATGCGCCGATTGGCTGAGCCCTCAAAGATCAGCGATCTGTCGTGGATAAAACCAGGTAAGGTGGCATGGGATTGGTGGAACAATTGGAACATTACACATGTTAATTTCAGAGCGGGTATCAATGTGCCGACTTATGAATATTACATCGATTTTGCTGCTGCCAATAAACTGGAGTATATTATTATTGATGAAGGCTGGTCGGACGACCACGACCTGAATAAAACCAAATTGGATATACCAACCATTGTTGCCTATGGCAAACAAAAAGGGGTAGGTGTGATCCTGTGGTCGACCTGGTATGCCATAACCCGGGATGCAGATGGCTTATTTGCTAAATATGCTGCATTGGGTATCAAAGGGTTCAAAATTGATTTTATCGACCGGGATGATCAGAAAATGGTAAAGTCATTGTATGATCTGGCCGAAATAGCAGCCAAATATCATTTGCTGGTTGATTATCATGGCATGTACAAACCCTCAGGCCTGCTTACTACCTGGCCTAATGTGATCAACTGCGAAGGTGTAAAAGGTATGGAAAACGAAAAATGGGGCGTTAAAGATCATCCGGGCTATGACGTTAGTGCGCCTTATATCCGGATGCTATCAGGCCCGATGGATTATACACCGGGCGCTATGCGCAATGCCACGAAAGAAACCATACGCCCAATCAATAATAACCCAATGGCGCAGGGAACCCGTAGTCACCAGTTAGCCATGTTCACCGTATTTGAGGCGCCACTGCAAATGCTGTCCGATAATCCCACCATCTATATGCGCGAACAGGAAAGCACCGATTTCATCGCGGCAATACCAACTGTTTTTGACGAGACTGTGGCGCTTGATGGTAAAGTGGGCGAGTATGTCAGTATTGCCCGCCGTAAAGGAACTACCTGGTTTGCCGGTGCCATGAGTAATTGGACACCGCGTGAAACTACTATCGATCTATCATTCCTGGGTGAGGGTACTTATAAAGCGATCATCTTTGAAGATGGTATCAACGCCGATCGTGATGCTACAGATTATGTTCGCAAAGAAGTTACTGTTACTTCAAAAGACAAGATCAATGTGCACCTGGCACCCGGCGGCGGATGGGCGGCGCGGTTTGTGAAGCAGTAGATTTATACGAAATTTTTAATAGTTATAATAATATCGAACATCGAATGATGAATATCGAAAGTTGAATAATGAAGTGAAATTTCAAAACTTCGATATTGGATATTCAGCATTCTTCATTCGATATTTCTTTCAGGATAGGTGGGGAAACAAACCCCCTAAACACAGCAAAGCCCCTGATGGGCAGGGGTCTTTACTAACCAATTATAAACCTAAATTATGAGAAGGGCTGTAGGAGAAGGGGTCGAACCTTCACGAAGTGCTTATTCTTATTGCTAAGAGTTTCGCGGATCCTTCGCCACCGTGACCGGGAGGTGTGTCTGCCATAAATTTCACCATCCTACAGTATGTAAGTCCTAAGTAGGGAGTCTTTAGTCTGGAGTCTTGATGAAAGACTTTAAACTTTAAACTGACGACTTAAAACAAAGCTGTTGGGGAAGGGGTCGAACCTTCAAGGAGTGGTTAGTCAGCCGAAGCCGATTTCCCATGCTCTCCGCCACCGGGACAAGGAGGTGTGTCTGCCATAAATTTCACCACCCAACATTGTTTTGGATTTAAAGAACGGGGGCATTCTTTCAAATGCTTATTACAAATCTAATGGGAGTATCAATTTCTTGCAAATATTTCAATAAAATATTTGCATTTTTAATTTTATTTTAATTAAACTTGTATTTGAATACAGAAATTCAAATTTATGTCCCACAGAAAAGCTCAAAATTTAGAAATTGATAATCTCGACATCCAGATTTTGTCGATTTTAATGAAAAATGCAACCACTCCCTATACCGAAATCGCCAAAGAACTGATCGTTTCCGGCGGAACCATCCATGTTCGGATGAAGAAATTAGAGGAAATGGGTGTGATCAAAGGGGCCAGCCTGGAGGTTGATCCGCAGAAGCTTGGCTATGATATTACAGCTTTCCTGGGTATATATTTGGAGAAGGGGTCACAATACCACGAAGCCGTTAAACAGCTGAAGGCCGTAAAGGAAATCGTTGAGTTACACTATACTACGGGAAGCTACAGTATCTTCGCCAAGATCGTCTGTCATGATACCAATCACTTGCGCGAGGTGCTTAATGAGCATATCCAGAGTGTGAAGGGCATACAGCGAACTGAGACATTTATCTCACTGGAAGAAAGTATCAGGAGGCAGATAACTTTGGAGTAAACGCTACGTTCCAAATTTTTCAGGCAATATTTTTTTGAATGCATAGTTTGCATTCAAACATTCTTTCTGCAAATCTCTGATGGTGGGTCTTTTTTTATCAGGTTTATTATGCCTGGTTCATTAGTTTTTGGCTAAAGCCCCTTTCTTGCTTTATTTAGTCCGTTGGCTGAAGCCAACGGCAATGAATTTTTTCATTGCTGTCCTTTTTTCATCGCTGTACCTTGAAAAGGACGGATATCAGAAAATAGCGTTCATTAGTTTTTGGCTAAAGCCTCTTTTTTGTTTCATATGATCCGTTGGCTGAAGCCAACGGCAATGAATTTTTTCATTGCTGTCCTTTTTTCATCGCTGTACCTTGAAAGGGACGGATACCAGAAAATAGAGTTCATTAGTATTTGGCTAAAGCCTCTTTTTTGTTTTATTTAGTCCGTTGGCTAAAGCCAACGGCAATGAATTTTTTCATTGCTGTCCTTTTTTCATCGCTGTCCCTTTCAAGGGACGGATGCCGGAATATTGGGTTCAATGGTATTTGGCTAAAGCCCCATTCTTGCTTCATATCATCCGTTGGCTGAAGCCAACGGCAATGAATTTTTTCATTGCTGTCCTTTTTTCATCGCTTTACCTTGAAAGGGACGGATACCAGAAAATAGAGTTCATTAGTATTTGGATAAAGCCTCTTTTTTGTTTCATATGATCCGTTGGCTGAAGCCAACGGCAATGAAAAAATCCCTAGCCGTCCCATTCAGGGGGATGGATGCCTTAGGAAAGAGTTCATTGGCTATTGGCTAAAGCCTTTGGTTGGTTCATATCTTCCGGTGACTGAAGCCAACGGCAATGCAATTGATAATAAATAAAAACTTATTGCCGTCCCTTTTAAGGGACGGAACCTTTGATCCAATAAATAGGGGCTTTAGCCAAAATACCGAACTAATGCCCCGACCATGACAAAAGTCGCTCCATTTATTTAAACTTCCCTTTCAAAGCTGCCAGCTTTATAGCCATATCCGTTTCCGGTTCTTCATGCCTTTTGGGCTGATATTGCTGTGCAGGTTTGTGCTGCGGTTTAGCCTGTTCGGGTTTGCGTTGTTCAGGTTTTCGTGGTTCAGGTTTTGGCTCGTTATCTTTCATGGATAGCGATATCCTTTTACGGTTAACATCAATATCAGTAACAGTTACCAAAACCTGTTGGTGTACTTTTAATACCTCATTAGGGTCCTTTATGAACCGGTTGGTGATCTGGCTCAAGTGTACCAAGCCATCCTGATGAACCCCTATATCCACAAAAGCACCAAAATTGGTGATATTGGTAACAATACCGGGCAATTTCATCCCGGCCTTCAGGTCGGTGATCGCATTGATACCATCAGCAAAACTAAAGGCTTCGAATTGCTCCCGCGGGTCGCGACCGGGTTTAGCAAGCTCGGCAATGATGTCATTTAGTGTTGGCAGACCTACAGTTTCTGAGATATACTTTTGCAGCGGAATACTTTTACGCAGTGCAGTATCACCGATCAATTCTTTTACTGAACATTTTGTATCATTTGCCATCTGTTCTACCAAACTATAACGTTCGGGATGAACGGCGCTGGCGTCAAGCGGATTGTCGGCATTGTGGATTCGCAAAAAGCCAGCTGCCTGCTCAAAAGCTTTGCCCCCTAAACGCGGCACCTCCTTCAATTGCTCGCGACGTTTAAAAGCACCATTGGCGTTGCGATAGTCGATTATATTTTGTGCCAGTTGCGGTCCAAGACCGGATACATAAGCCAGTATCTGTTTGGAAGCAGTATTCAGCTCAACACCTACTGCGTTTACGCAACTGATCACCGTATCATCCAGCTTAGCCTGCAGGCGGGTTTGATCCACATCATGCTGGTATTGTCCAACACCTATGGATTTTGGATCGATCTTGACCAGCTCCGCCAGCGGGTCAACCAAACGGCGGCCGATAGAAACGGCACCCCTAACGGTAACATCTTTATCCGGAAATTCTTCCCGGGCAGCTTCGGATGCCGAATAAATGGATGCACCACTTTCATTCACCATCACGATATTGATCCCCGGAAAATTTAAACCACGAACAAATTGTTCGGTCTCGCGCCCGGCGGTCCCATTTCCTATGGCTATCGCTTCTATCTTGTATTTGTCAACCAAATGGCCCAGCGTTTTGCTGGCTTCATTTGCGCCTCCTGCCCCGGTATGGGGGAATATGGCGGTATATTCCAATAGTTTTCCCTGTTCATCCAGACTCACCACTTTACAGCCGGTTCGGAATCCAGGATCGATGGCTAAAACCCGCTTTTGACCCAGGGGTGCTGCCATCAGCAACTGGCGGGCATTTTCGGCAAATACCCGGATGGCTTCTTCATCAGCTTGCTTTTTGGTGTGCAGGCGTATCTCGGTTTCCATCGAGGGTTTCAGCAGACGCTTATAACCATCATGTACTGCCAATTGTACCTGCTGCGACGCCGTATTATTGCCTTTGATGAACAACTGTTCCAACTGGGCCAAAGCAGTATCCTGATCGGGTTGAATTTCCAGCCAGAGCACTTCTTCTTTTTCACCCCGGCGCATAGCCAGAATACGGTGCGATGGCGCAGTTTTTATAGGTTCGGTCCAGTCGAAATAGTCTTTGTATTTTATACCTGCCTCTTCTTTTCCGGGTATTACTTTCGAATGGAAGGTGCCCTTTTCCAGGAACAATGCCCGGATCTTTGTCCGTGATTCAGCATTTTCTGCGATCAGTTCTGCGATGATGTCTCTTGCTCCGGCAAGGGCTTCTTCGACGTTGTTAACACCTTTTTCCTCATTAATATATTGAGCAGCTTCCGCATCCGGATCGATTCGGTTTTGCTGGAAGAGCAGGTCGGCCAATGGTTGCAGACCTTTTTCGCGAGCCGCCGTTGCCCGTGTTTTGCGTTTGGGGCGATAGGGCAAATAAATATCCTCTAATG
>CAISPD010000254.1 GCA_903887275.1 uncultured Mucilaginibacter sp. | reverse complement strand
CTATCCGATCCGTCTAAATATTCCCGACAAATCTTACGCTTAAACTCTTCGCTGTACTGGCTTTGCCATTTACTGCCAAACACTTTTGAATATCTCTCCATTTTTGTTTACTGTTGTGTAAACCTATTTCAGGACAAGACATACCATGTTATGCCCGCTGCCGCAAGCCTCCCGGCTTGTGGCCTTTAGACCGGTAACCACGATGCTATGCCCGTTGCCGCAAGCCTACCGGCTTGTGGCCTTTGGACATGTTGCAACCATATATTTAGGTAGTTTTCAAGTAAACCCCCAAGACCTATTTTTAAACTATGAGTCGTAATTACAAATTTCTTAATCCCGAAGGGTTGTATTTTGTAAGCTTTGCAACGGTGTTTTGGATAGATGTCTTTGTGCGTAGAATTTATTTCGACTGCCTCGTAGAAAATTTGAACTATTGCGTTAATGAACAAGGCTTGGTGATTTATGCATGGTGCATCATGCCGAGCCATATGCATTTGGTTTTCAAATCGACAATAAAAAAACCTGCTGACATGATCGGCGGTTTTAAATCCTATACCTCCAGAAAGCTAATCAGGTTAATTGAAAGTAATATGCAGGAAAGTCGCCGGGAATGGCTTTTGAATGCATTTCAAAAAGCAGGAAAGGCCAACGCAAATAATTTAAACACCCAGTTTTGGCAACAACATAATCATCCTATTGAACTTTGGAGCGGACATGTTATCCAACAAAAGATAGATTATACCCATAATAATCCGGTCGAGGCTGGTTTTGTTGACAACGATTATGAGTACTTATATAGTAGCGCAAGAGATTATTGCGGTATAAAAGGATTGGTAAAGGTATTAATTGAATAGGATATTTGAAGGTGCAATGTTTTTTATCTTGCGTCTGGGCCACAAACCTGACCTTGCGGCTGCGTAAGCTAAACTGGCGATTTAGGCATAGTTTGATATCTGGCATGAGGGCCACAAGCCGGGAGGCTTGCGGCAGCGTAGGTTTATTCGGAATGCATAGTTTTTAATCTTGCATGTGGGCCACAAGCAGGGCGGCTTGCGGCAGCGATTTTAAAACAGCTCCACCAATCGCTCCAATGCCATCCCCCTTGAACCTTTGATCAATACTGTAGCGTTTCGGATGGGTTCGTTTTTGAGATACTCAGCAGCAGATTCAACGCTTGGGTAAAATACGGCATTGTCAATGGTCGATGGTCGATAGTCTATGGACTGGGCGGCTTTTTGAAACTCAGGTCCTATAAACATCCGTTCATTGACACCAGCCTCAAAAGCCTTTTTGATGATCGCTTCGTGTTCAGCCGCTGCTTCTTCCCCCATCTCGAACATATCGCCCAAAATCAGCACCTTGTGCGCTGCATCCAGCTTGCCAAGGTTTTCGATAGCGACAGCCATACTGCTGGGGTTGGCATTGTAGTAATCGCAAATAAGTGTATTGGTTGCAGTATGTGTTATTTGTGAACGGTTGTTGTTAGGCTGATAGCCATTGATTCCCGCATTAATTGCTACCGGATCTATATCAAAATAGCGCCCGATAGCAATTGCAACCAGTATATTGGGTAAATTATATTCGCCGGTTATGTGTGTTTGAACAATATAGCTATGCTCGTTGCGCCTGTCGGTCCATTCGAGTGTTAGCAGCGGGTCGTTCCCAATGATCTTGCCTGAAACTATACCCGAAGGATCTGCATCGCCATAATAAACAATAGGATGAAGGTTTCTTTCCGAGGCCATGGCAACCAATACCGGGTCATCGCTATTTACAAAGGTGATACCGTTTTTTGCTGAAGCCAGAAAATCATATAATTCGCCTTTACCTTTTCTAACACCGGCTATTCCTCCAAATCCTTCCAGATGGGCTTTACCCACATTGGTAATTAAGCCGTGAGAAGGCTGAGCGATGCTGCTCAGCAATTCGATCTCTTTTTGGTGGTTGGCACCCATTTCAATAACGGCTGCTTCGTGCTGCTTGTTGATCGCTAATATCGAAAGTGGTACACCAATATGGTTATTCAGGTTACCCTGCGTAGCATAGGTTTTAAAGCGCTGCGATAAAACCGCGTTGATCAAGTCCTTAGTGGTGGTTTTTCCGTTGCTGCCTGTAAGGCCGATGACCGGAATACGCAATTGCCTACGGTGGTTTCGGGCCAGGTCCTGTAAAGCAGTAAGTACATCATCAACCAGTAGGTATTGGTTGCTAAGCTGATAGGCAGGATTATCGATAACCGCATAGGCAGCACCCGCTCTTATTGCCGATTCGGCAAAAGTATTGGCGTCGAACTTATCGCCTTTAAGCGCAAAAAACAGACTCCCCGGCACAATTTTGCGTGTATCGGTGCTAATGATGGGATGTTTTAAATACAGTTGGTATAATTCTTCAGTGCTGGCCATAATCCGTAGTGGTCGAAATTACAGAATTATAAAATTTTCAGGACGTTTTCGAACGAAATCTTCTAATTCCCTCTATAGGTCATTCATTTCTACTCATCCAGCTAATTACAGCCTTAATTTCGCCATAACTAAAGTTATCGCCCAGTACCTCTTTCAGCGCTGATAGCTTCCCGATGCCATAACTTTCGACGGTATCCTGTATAGCGGGTATTTTTTCCTCTTTCACGAATTCAAGAACATCGATCTTTCCGCTTTGGATAAAATAGCTAAGGTGGCCCTCGATCGTTGCAGGTGACAGGCCGCGATCATGGGCGATCTCGCTGATAGATTTCCCCGAACGATACATGCTATAACTTTCGTTACGCGTATCAGCGGCCTTGAACTTACCGGGGTTACGGTTTGGTTCAGGTTTTCGTTCCAGCCTGATCAGTTTTTGATTGATACGTGATTCCAGCTTGTTTTTTTCACTATAGTCTTTAACTGGTACCAGGAATTCGCGGCCATAACGGGCCAGTTTGATATCGCCAAATCCGGATATCCATCTCAGATCGTCAAGATTTTGGGGTAAATAGGTGGCTATCTCTATCAACGTAGTATCCGAAACAATAAGGTAGGCCGGTACGTCGGCCTGAGCTGCCAGGTCGCGGCGCACCAGTTTTAATTCATTCAGCAAGCCCGCTTCAAAGTTCAGGGTCACAGATTCCTGCTCATGTTCAATCTGGGTTGCTATCAATTCAACTTTTTGCAGGCCCTTCAAAACAGCATCACTTTTTTCGGTGAGCTGTAAAACAGGATATTCATCATCAGTAAGCTTTAGATAGTCTTGCATTACCAGTTCGCGCATATAACGGTTCCAATCCACGCGTTGTATATTGGCACCAACGCCATAGGTTTTCAATAGTTTATGTTCTTCCCTGATCTTTTCACGTTTTGATCCCCGCAGAAAATCGATCAAATAAGCACTTCCAAAACGTTCTTTCAACCTCGCCACTGCCGATAGTGCCATCTGAGCTACCCGTGTTCCATCGAATTTTTTGACTTCACTAAGGCATACATCGCATGATCCGCAATTGTCGGGGAAGTCTTCGTTAAAATACTGCATCAGGTATTGCCGCCTGCAACGTTGGAGTTGAGCGTATTGCACCATATCATCCAGTTTTTTAAGCATGATAGCGCTTTGTTCCTCGTTGCCTTCAACTTTTGCGAACTCCCGGAGCTTGAAACTATCGCTGGCTGCGTATAACAATAATGCATCCGAGGGCAGGCCATCGCGACCAGCGCGACCGGTTTCCTGGTAGTAGCCTTCAATGTTTTTTGGCAGATGGGCATGTATAACGTAACGTACGTTCGACTTATTGATACCCATACCAAAAGCAATGGTTGCCACAATGATCCTTACTTCGTCGCGTAGGAACGCTTCCTGGTTACGTACCTTTTCCGCGTTTTCTAACCCGGCATGATAGGCCCGGGCGGCATAACCAGCGTTTTGTAATTGTTCAGCCAGGCCTTCGGTAGCTTTTCTGGAAAGGCAGTAAATAATACCCGAATCATCTTTGCGCCGTTCTAAAAACTGGAGCAATTGCACGAAACTGTTTTTGCGGGGTATTACGCGGTAGGTGATATTTGCCCGGTTAAATGAGGAAACAAATTGGGTAGGATGATCAAGAGCCAGCTTATCCAGTATATCTTTTTGAGTTAGCTTGTCGGCTGTTGCTGTTAGTGCGATCACCGGAGTTTTTGGAAATTCTTTTTTCAAACCCGCCAGCATCAGGTATTCGGGCCTGAAATCATGACCCCATTGCGATATACAATGCGCTTCATCAATAGCAATCAGGCATACGGGTAGCGATCGTAAAAAATTGATCAGTGTGCTACCCGACCTGAATATCCGTTCGGGTGCCAGGTAAAGCAGTTTGATCTGGTTGTTCTGAAGTTTTTGGGTGATGGCCGCCTGATCGGCATCCGATTGCGACGAGTTTAAAAATGCAGCGGGGATACCGGTGAGGTTCAAACTATCTACCTGGTCCTTCATCAGGGCAATTAGCGGCGAGATAACAATGGTTAATCCGTTTAGTAAAACCGCAGGCAGTTGGTAGCAAAGTGATTTGCCCCCGCCCGTAGGCATCAAAACCAATACATCTTTACCGTTTAGGATCTGATCAATAATTTCGGATTGCTTGTCGCGAAAGGCATCATATCCAAAATATTTTTGGAGTGCTTGTATTGCAGTCATGGCTAAAGTTCAGGTACACAAATGTGCATATTTTTAGCAAAATCGGAAACTCTAATTCAATTTTTATTCAAGCTTTTATTCAACTGACGAAGGAAGCATTTGGCATTTGGCATTGGGTTGTCCATGGTTAATAGTTGTGTTTTAGCTTAATTGGCAAAACAGCAGGCCCCTAAATAAGTAAACTGTTCAGAATGCGTTAGGGATAGTAATGGATACCTGCCTGTGCTTAATGCCTGCAGGCGTATGAATGGATAGCCCGACCCGAGGAACGAGGGGAACGCCCTTTTGGGCATTGGGGACCAGGCATTTGTCCATGGTCCATGGTCCATAGCCGATAGTCCAATGCCTAGTCCACAATGCCTAATGACTCAATCCTCAATACCTATTGACAAATGCCCAATAACTTAATGACCCAATTAGTTATTTCCCTTCACCCTTCCCTTCAGATCGTCGGCACCGCTTTCGTGGTTGCGGGCTTTGATCTTGGTATTGCCGAAATTATAGGTGAGTGTAAGCCTGGTTACCCTCGATTCACGTTTTTGAGTAATAAACAGTACGGTGCTTTGATAATTACTGTTAACATCGTTGGTCAGCGTGTTGAATATATCGGTCATAGCCAGTTTGATATTTAACTTTTTGGCGAAGGTGTGACTCAAACCGGCATCAACTGAATACCGTGGCTTAACGTCATAAAGTCCGTAGGTGAGGTCCGATTGATAATTTGCAGTGATCTCAAACTTGTAACCACTTACCGGGGTAAGCGTTTGGGTGGCTCTTAGGTTATAAGCCATTTGCCCTCTGTCAAGGTTTCCTCCTTCCAGGTTGTTTGATTTGAAGCCCAGGTAGAATGCCGTAGCGTTGATATTACCTTCCCACCATTTAGTTATGGTAAATGGCGCATACAGGTTTGCGCTGTAACTATTTTGTAACTGCAGGTTATCGCGGGTTATAAAGGATATTTTTTTAGCCGGATCGGTCCCCGGTACTTCAGTTATAACATCGGTAGTACGGCTGTAGCCAAGCGATAATGTGATACTTTTGTTATAGGTATAATTCAGCTCGAAATTATTGGTGTATTGCGGCCTTAGGTAGGGATTGCCCTTTTGATAGGTATAGGGGTCGATATGGAATACAAAGGGATTAAGATTATCATAATCAGGCCTGTCGATCCGGCGGCTATAAGAAAAATTGATCTCGTTCTTGTCGTTGAAGGCGTGATTGATGAACACACTTGGAAACAGGTTAAGGTAATGCCTGGTGATAGCCGAAACTACATTTGCCGAATCACCTTTAGCTGATGAACCGGTGTATTCTGCGCGCAGGCCGGCTTGTATAGAAAAGCCTTTAAAATCTTTGTTCAGGTTAATATAACCAGCATCGATCATTTCGTCATAAACAAAATGGTTGGTGCTGATATAGGGGTCTGTTGAAATAGTTTTTTCAGTCAGGTTATTGTCGGTTTTTACATCGCTGAATTTTACACCTGTTTCCAGTTTTAAAGACTTGCTGATCGGTTTCGAATAATCGGCTTTTGCCGTGTGGATATCGATCACTGAAGGGGTAAGGTTGCCCAGGAATGATTCGGGGTGCTGGATCGAACCATTGGGCAGAAAATAATCGGTAACGTATTGTGAAAGTGCATTGTTGTGGAATTTTGAATAATCAAAATCAGCACTCAGTGTCTGCCCGGCTGTGTCTATCTTATAGGTATCGTTCAGGTTGATCGCAAAATTATTAAATGTTTGGTGCATATTCGATACCGTACGCAGCGTTGAATCCGCTATTGTAAAATTGCGTCCTATATAAGTATTGTCATTGATGCCATTATCTTCGGTATTAAAATAACCGTTCATAACAAAACCTACGGTGTTTTTGGGCGAAAGGTCATAGTCGGCGCCAATACGGTAACTGTTATTGTGCTCCTGATCAATGATCGGACTGGTTTGTCTGAAAAAGGTGGTTGCTCCGTTGCTTTCGGTAATTATTCGCTTGATACCTATATTCTGAATGCGCTGGTTATCGTTATGACTAAATGAACCAAAGATATTCAGGTTTCCTTCTTTGTGGTTAAGTTGGAGGGTTTCGTTGTCCTTCCAATAAGCACCAAAACCCGTTCCGGCAGTCAAACTTCCATTAGTACCAGTTTGCTTGTTCTTTTTTAGTTTAATATTGATGATTCCAGAATTGCCCGCTGCATCATATTTAGCCGATGGGTTTGCGATCAACTCGATGGATTGGATCGTATTGCCATCAGTTGACCTTAGTAAGGTAGCCAGCTGAGCTGCGGTAAGGTAAGTGAGTTTATCATTGATCATTACAGTAACGCCCTGCTTGCCTTTTAAGCTGATGTTATCATCCTTATCTACACTTACCCCTGGTGCTCGCTCCAGGATATCCATGGCGGAGTTTCCGGCAGCCAACACGCTTCCGGCAACGTTTACTACTACCCGGTCTGTTTTCTGTTCAACCAAAGCTCGGGTGGCAACGATGTTTACGGTTTTAAGATTCTGGTTTGATGGTTGCAGGTTTATGATTGGCAAAGTAACCGACAAAACATTTTGGTCGATATTAATTGGCTTGCTGCTTACTTTTTGGTAACCAACAATGCTCACCTTAACCAGGTATTGTCCGTTTTTAATATGATCAAAGGAGTAAACGCCGGCTTCACTGCTGATGGTACCCTTTACCTGGCTCGAATCGGAAGCGTTTAAAAGGCTGGCAGTAACAAAAGGCATGGGCTTGCCCTGTTCGTCTAATAATGTTCCGGATATATGTCCGGCTGGTGCGGTTGACTGTGCCATAGCCGCACTGCTGGCTACAAGCAGGAACAATAGTGTAATATAAAGTGTTTGTATAGTTGTTTTCATTTGATGGATATCTTTAAAAATTTGACAATAGAAAGCCTGTCCGGTTGTTTTTCCGGTTTTTGGGTTTATCAATAAATATTTGTTTTCGTTTAGCTACCCTGGGTGTTCCGGGTAATTTTAGTCCTTAGTATTTTGTCTCCTTTAATTTTGTTGAGGCAATAGCCGGTTAATAGTTCTTTAGCATTCACACTAACGAGAGTTTGCAGACAATAGAAGCGCAGCTATCGTTATTTAATCATAAGATGGACTTTTCTTTTAATTGGTTACAGCCAAAGGGGGCGTTTTCGACCAAGGCAAGGGTTAAATAGGTAAAGACCCGTTTTTCGTCGGTGAAAATTATTCGAAGCAGTTCAGCGCAGGTACTACCTGATGTAGTATATCCCGGAAAAATGAGAAAGCCGGTTCATTCAGCTTCGTTTGGCCAAAGTGGCCCTGGTGATTTTTGTTTTTAAATATGCCGTGAGAGAAATGCATCCCCGCTGGCAGCATTTTTATAACCCTCATTTTTTGCATGCTTAATGAAGCTTTTGGCTCCTGGTTTAAATAAGGTTGCGCAACATAAAAAACAAACATAAGCCCGCCTATAAGCAGGCTTATGTAAGTTGATGGCATTTTCATCGGTGAGTTATCCATGGATGAAAAAATCAATTTTATTTTACTTTGATCTTTGTGCTGTCAATAGGTAAATGCTTCCTGATTATAGTATCCGTAACCAGGGTATCCACCTTACATTGCATACCGTTGTCGGTCATGATGAAAGTAGCTGTATTCACCTTATCATATTCCTTTTTGTTAAGCTCATTACAATCGTGAATATTGAAATTTGCAATACGGTCTATATTATGGTCTATCACCACTTTGGCATATTTAGGCAGTCTTAAGGTTAGCTCAACTTCTTCATCGTGCCAGGGTTCATCAGTTTTGCCATAAAAGCGCTGATCAAACTTTAGTAAGGTATCCAGCTGTTTGAAATTGTATTTAATATCGCGGGCATTGGCCAATGCTGCTTCATAAAACGCTCCCCTTGCGCGATACGATTCTGTAAGCGAAGGCTGGCCGGAATCGGCGATCTCGATATTTAACCGGATATTGCGGTGATTGAAGGTATCAAAATCATTATCTTCATCGTCCGTGATCTTCATATTGGGCGATAAACTTTTAATATTCAGCCGGGCGCTATCACCGGCGGTGAAATATTTAAGTTCATTGGCACTTATATAATAGGTGTTATTTTTCGAAGGCTTTAAAGTTATCGTTTCAACAACATTGGCATGGGAGCGAAACTCTGATACGATGCCCACCACCTCGAAAACAAATACACCAACAGCGCATATCCAAACAGCAAGTGCAGTGGTGCCAGTTGAACGGTTTATACTTCCCACATGGAATATACCCTTTAACACCAGCATAATAATGCTTACCAGAGGGATGATAGCCACAAGAAATCCCGAGATAAAGATGGTATTGGCATTATGATGTCGCAGGAGTTCGTAGGGGATATCGTGAAAAGGCATAAAATGACCCACGCTTAAAAATGCCACCAGCGCAACGATAAAGAATACAAGCCAGCCAAAACAGGCTAGTAATATTAATATACCGACAAGCTTAAGGAATAGATTTGCGAATCCTGTCAAAAAATTTGCCAGGTGGTGGCCCAGGTCGCCGGAGAAGTCGCGTGCCTTATACACGAACGGACGGGCTTCCTGTTTAAAGTTTGAAAAGTTTTGGTGCATGCTGCCCAATTCCTGTTCAAAATTGCGTTTGAAACCTTCCAGATTTAGCTTTTCCCCTTTCATTGCCATTTTGTCGGCACGGCTTATCGCTTTCGGAACCACTATCCATAATATGATATATAGGAGTAAGCCGGTGCCACCTGCTAAAAAGGTAAGTGCAAAGGCAAGTCTGATCCAAACCGCCTGTACATCGAAATAATTGGCAATACCTGCCGCTACACCAGCTATCAGGTGATCGTCCGGGTCGCGGAACAGGCGGCGTTTATTGTTATTACTATAAAAGTTGTCGGAAAAGCCCGGTTCGGCATCCTGTTCTGATTTTTCGAAATCGGCCACGGTACCCATCTGACTGATTACGGCGTTAACGTCCTGTTCTACAATAACCTGTTTACCTTCATGCGCAAGCAGTTCGTTGAACATCTCGGCTATGCGGTTTTCAATGTCGGTTGTGATCTCCAGACTATCCGCTGAATTCAGGAAATGACGTTTTACGTCCGTCATGTAGTTTTTGAGTACTTCGTAGGCATCTTCTTCAATGTGAAACACGATGCCGTTTATATTGATGATAATTGTTTTGTTCATGATCTTTCTTGTTAGCAGGTTATTTTACTTTCCGGTCGCCGATGGAGGTTTTAACGGCATAAGCCAGTTCCTGCCAGGTTTTGTCCAGTTGTTCCAAAACTTTTTTTCCTTCGTCTGATAAGACATAATATTTTCTTGGTGGCCCCGATGTAGACTCGACCCAGTTATAACTAAGGAGTCCGTTATTTTTTAAGCGGGTTAAAAGAGGGTACAACGTACCTTCAACCACAAGCAATTGAGCGCTCTTTAATTCAGCAATAATATCTGAAGCGTAGATCTCGCCTTTTGCTATAATGGAAAGGATGCAATATTCCAAAACACCTTTCCTCATTTGGGTTTGTGTATTCTCGACAATCATATCACAAAGATATATGTTTTAAATTGTATTATGCAATACATAGTACTAAAATTATTATTATTATGTGCTTAAAGTGCCTTTTTTTAAAAAAAATTTACCTTTTGAAAGATTTTATTTGACTTTTTAATAATCTAACAGTACTTTTATCTCTAATTAACTATTAACTGATCTTATTATTAACGAAATGAAAAAACTTCTACTAGTAAGTTTGTGCTTTCTGATGTTATGCGTAACACAGGTGTTTGCACAAAGCCGTACAGTTACTGGTACGGTTACGGCCAAGGATGATGGCCTTCCGATCCCAGGAGCCTCAGTAAAAATCAAAGGCTCAAACATCGGTACACAAACCGATGCCTCTGGTAAATTCTTATTAAAAGTGTCGACCGGCCAAACGCTCGTCATCAGCTTTGTAGGGTACAAAACCCTGGAGATAGCTGTTGGTACGGGTAGCGTCATCAATGCTACACTGTTTTCTACATCTACTCAGTTAAGTGAGGTGGTTGTAACAACATTCGGTAAGCAAAGACAATCTGCACAGCTGGGTTATTCAACTGCAAAGGTGAACAACGCCGACCTTAACACAGCTAAGCCTGTGAGTGTTGCCAATGGTTTAACCGGTAAAGTTTCCGGTTTACAGATCAACACCATCAACGCTGGTTTGTTCGCTCCAACCCGTATCACCTTGCGTGGTAGCAGGTCGTTGACCGGTAACAACCAGCCGCTGATCGTTGTGGATGGTTCTATCTTCTACGGAGATATCAGCACCCTGAACCCTGAAGACGTTCAATCAACCGACGTACTGAAAGGTTCCAGCGCATCTGCGGTTTATGGATCTGATGCATCTAACGGTGTGATCATCATCACAACCAAACACGGTAATGGTCTTAAGTCGCAATCAGCTACATTATCTTCTACAGTTGACGTAGAAAGCGTATCTTACCTTCCAGGTTTGCAAAACCAATTTGGTAGCAACGGTGGTGAGTATGCTGTAAATGATTTCAGCAAATTTGGTGGGTTTGGCTCTGATGGTACCTATCACGCTTATTATATCCCATACGAAAACCAAAGTTATGGTCCTTTATATAATGGTACCCTGGTGCCCTTGGGTCGTCCGCTTCCTAATGGTCAATATGAAAGTGTTCCTTACACCGGTAACCCTAACCAAAAAAGAGATTTCTTAAATACAGGTTATACCACTCACCTTAACTTCTCTTACGATGCCAACGAAGAAAATGGTAGTTTCCACTTATCTTTTCAGGATGTTAACAGTAAGGCGGTTATGCCAGGTGACGTAGGTCGCAGGGATATTTTCCGTTTAGGTGGTGATAAAAAATACGGTATTTTCTCTTTAACGTATTCTGCGACTTATACCAAGTTAAATACAAATACTACAAACACTGGTGGTGTATATGACGATTTGCTGGAATCACCAGTATTCGTTCCTGTCGCGGATTTGAAAAATGTAAACAGCAAATGGGGTAATCCTGATACCTATTATAACGACTACTACTACAGCCCGGGCCAGATCATCGCCGAGCAAAGGTATTTGTCTGCTACCGATCACATTAACGCTAATATCGCTTTAAACTTAAAGCCATTTAAATGGGTTAATTTGACCTACCGTTCGTCAATTGAAAATATTTCAAGCAGGAGCGAACAAAAAGACGCTGGTATCACTTACAGTGCTTATTCATTCACTGCAGATACGATCAACTACGAAAATCCTAACGGAACAGGAATTGTTAAGGCAGAAGACTCTGGTACAAAATATTCAGCTACCAATGCGGTGCCTTCCTATGGTGTTCAAAATTTCAATAACCTGTTGTTCAGCTCAGACTTCCTGGCGAACTTCAATACAAAATTCCTGAAGAATTTCTCATTCGATGGAACAGGTGGTATCACCTACCTTGAAAATAAGATCACTTATGATCCGATCAATCAGGGTCCGTTGAACTTCACCCCATATAATACGCAGAACTTTTCATCTACACCAAGTGTAGGCGGACAGTTTACGGATGAAGCCAGAAAATTAGGTTATTTTGCTGAAAGTACATTTGGCTATAAAGACTTCGCTTTTGTTCATGGTTCATTCCGTACAGATATCGATACCAGGTTATCTAAAGCTAACAGGTACATCCCTTATTATGACATTGACGGATCCTTGATCCTGAGCCAGTTATTTAAGAGCATTACCGACAATGGTGTCCTGAACTTTGCTAAAGTAAGGTACGCACACTCATTGACTGGTAACGTTTCGGCATTGGCAGGTGGTTCGCAATACATCGCTTACGGAGCTTACAAAACAATCCCAACTTACGGTTCTGCTTATAGCTTCCCTTATGCAAGTTCGGGTATTGCAGGTTATTCATTAACTACGGTTATCGCGAATCCTAACATCAAACCAGAAAAAATCACTGAAGATGAAGTTGGTTTGGATCTGGGCTTCCTGAATGATCGTATCAATTTAACCGCATCATATTATAAATCAACTACCAAAGACGGTATCGTTTATGCTTCAATTTCAAGTGCATCGGGTTTTAACTCTGCATTGGTTAACGCTGCAAACTCTTCAAATACCGGTTTGGAATTAGACTTGAGCGGTACTGTTGTTAAGAATTCAAACTTAACCTGGATCGTGAAAGCTAACTGGACACACCAGACCAGCGTAGTTAACAGCATCGTTTCGGGCGTAAGTGCTATCAACATCGGCAACTCTTCTTATGCTGTAGTTGGCAAAGCTTATCCTGAACTGGAAACTTATGATTGGAACCGCGACCCGTCAAATGGTAAAGTTATTGTTGATGCCAACTCAGGTTTACCAACCAGGGCCAGCTCAATCAGTGTAGTTGGACAAGCAGTTCCAAAAGACATCATTGGCTTATCAACCAATATAAAATACAAATCATTTGCATTCTCAATGACCTGGGATTACAGAGGTGGACACAAATTCTTTGTATCTAGTCTTGGTAATACACTTGATCACAGCGGTAACGGTATTACTTCAGTTGTTGCTGGTCGTCAGCGTTTCGTATTCCCGAACTCTGAATACAAAGACCCAACTTCAGGACAATATGTAAGCAATACTAATGTGGAAGTACAGGATGGTAACTTTAACTTCTGGCCAACATTGTACCAGAGCGTGGGTGCTAACTATGTATTAAGTGCTGCTGCATGGAAACTGCGCGAAGCTGCAATTACTTACAGCTTACCTCAATCAGTGATCAGCCAGGTTAAATTTATCAAAGGTGCAAGCTTAACAGTTTCTGGCCGTAACCTGTTGATGTTCACTCCAAAAACTAACGTGTTTACCGATCCTGAATTTAGCAACGATACCGGTAACGGTGTAGGTACATCCGGTCTCGGACAGTTGCCACCAACCAGGATATTCAGTACAACATTGTCTGTAACCCTTTAAGATTGATAAGAAAATGAAAAATATAACGATTTTTAAACGAAATGGATACGTTGCTTCGCTATTGGCGGTGGTGATGTTATTAGGCACGTTTAGCTGTAAAAAAGGGACCTTTGATATTAATCAAACCAACCCTAATAGCCCTACATCAGTGCCTCCAGGTACAGCTTTGGCCGCCGCCTTGACGGGTACTGCCAACCTTATTTATTCGGGTGCTGTAGGTGGAAACCAGGATATATTAAATAACTGGATGGGTTACTGGACTCAGAGCGGTGCCTATACCCCAAGTAATACCTTTGTTCTTTACCAATTAACCAGCAGTACCGGTTCTGGTAACTGGGATGTTGCTTATAATAACCTGAGTAACTATCACGCCTTGATTGCAAACGTTGGTACTTCGTCAGCTAATGCAAATTACCGTGCGGTAGGTATAATCATGACTTCTTTTGTATACCAGCGTATTGTCGACCTTTATGGCAGCGCGCCTTATACAACAGCCCTGGTTCCTAACGCTCAGTTTTCATACAAATATGATAGCGGTGATGTTATTTATAAAGGCATCCTTGCTAAGTTAGATACTGCAATATCCATTATTAACGCAAATCCTTCGGCTTCAGCACTTGGAAAAAGTGACGTAATGTTCCAGGGAAATATGGCTAAATGGATAAAATTTGCCAATACGCTGAAGCTGAAAATTTTAATGCGCCAGACTGAGTCATCAGCTAATGGTTCATTAGGTTCGGCTGCTGTACAAACTGCTTTGGCTGGTTATACCCAGGCTTCATTCCTTGGTGCAGGTGAAGATGCTTCGATCAACCCAGGTTATTCGAATGCAGCAGACAACCAGGAAAATCCGTTATACCTGGATGTTGTTGCAACTGCAAATGGTTCGCCAGGTATCAACCAAAAGTATTACCGCGCTAACAAATACTCAGTTGACTTTTACACTAATAACAACGACCCTCGTTTGGCTACACTATATTATCCAAACTCAAGTGGTGTTATACAGGGTAGGGTTTACGGTAGTACGCTAGGTACTGAAGCCAACTCTATTATCTCTGCTATCACAGCTTTTGGTTTAGATGCAACTGGCAATCCAAACGGTCCAACAGTATCTTCTCCTATTATCCCTGCAACTGAGAGCTTGTTTTTGCAAGCAGAAGCGATCAAACGTGGTTATCTTGCCGGTGATTTGACCAATACATTTAACAGTGCTGTTGCCGAGTCGTTCCGTTTGTACGGTGTGCCGAATGCAAGCGCTGCAGCAACGGCTTACACTTCGCAAGTTAATACTACAACTAACATCACAGCATCAGCTAACCAGCTTGCCACTATCATCACCCAGAAATGGGCAGCGTTGAATGGTATCGACCCGCTTGAATCTTTCAGCGATTACAGAAGGTTAGGTATTCCTAAAGTTCCGATCTCGGTTTATCCTGGTGTAACAGTAACGCATATTCCTTTCCGTTTCCCTTACCCATTAAGCGAGCTTAACTACAATGGTGGTAATGTGCCAAGTGGTGGTAATGGTACGGAATCGTTAACGGCTCATATTTTCTGGATGCCGGCAAATGCAGACTCTTTTTAATAAATTAAATATTTGAAAAATGAAAAAGTTATTAATATTCATATTAGCAATCGCGGGGATCTCGTTATCTTCCTGCTTGAAGGATAAGCCGAATACCGACTTTTCGTCGATCGGAACAGTCCTTGAGCTCCCATATGCCGGTTTGCAGTATTTTAGCCGTGATGCGGTAACCGCAGCGGGAGATACTGTAATCGAGGATTTTGGAGTAAATATCGCTTCAGCGAAACCTTTGTCAACAGATACTAAATATACTGTTGCAGTTGATTACACCTTGTTGGATTCTTATGTAGCAGCACATTCGCTGATCGCTTACCAACAATTGCCGGCCAATAGTTATGTTATCAGCAAAACATCTGGTACTATAAAAGCTGGTCAGCGTTTGGATTCAATCAAGGTTACCATCTACAAAGGCTTATTGGACCCATCAAAAAGTTACATGTTGCCAATTAAACTGGCCAGTACTTCAAATGGTGTTTTGAGCGGTAATTTTAATGCTCACTATTACCATATCATTGGTAATCCGTTTGCAGGTCCTTATACCTGGAACTTTACCCGTCATAATAATTCAGATGGATCTGGTGCACCTAATGGTGGTTCATTCTCGGGTGCGAGTACTACGATCTACCCGGTTTCGCCTACAAATTTCGAAACTTTCAGTGGATATTATGTTCAAACTGAGAAGTACGAAGTTACTTTTAGCCAGCCAGATGGTACTCATTTCAATAATTTCCAGATCTTCTTTGATCCGGCTTCTATCGCAAACGCGTTTACTGCAAACGGTATTTCGGTTACGCAGGCGCCAGTATTTGGCTTCGGAACAGCATATGATCCTGCGGCCTCATACACCTATGATCAAGCTATACAACTCTTTACATTCCAGTACGTTGTGTTCAATGGCGCAGCTTACAGGTTCTGTATTGACAATTTCGTGCATCAATAAGATTATCTTTATGATATCAAAGCCGCTTCATTATTTGGAGCGGCTTTTTTTATGTAAAATACTCGAAAAGAATATGAATTAATTTGGAAACACTTTTGTTAAAATATTTTTACTGATACTACGTTTTTTTGTAGGTATCATTTCTGTAAACAAGTTTGTAATTTTGAAACTAAACTTTTAATTTTAGAAAAATAAATAATTATCTCTATGAAAAAAATAGTAACAGCAGGTTTTGTGTTTTTATTGTCGCTGTTGAATGTCGTGCGTGCACAGGAACTAATTGTTAACGGTGTGGTGAACGATAAGAACGGCAGTCCGGTTCCACAAGCCTTTATTCAGGACAAAACCGATAAGGTAGCCGTAAGAACTGATTCAACAGGAAAGTTTACACTGAAAGTAAGCCCCAACGCAGTGCTTTTAGTTGCTGCTGCCAACTATGATTCGAGGGTAATTGATGTAAAGAACAAATCTAACCTGCTGATCGTACTGGAATCAAAAAAAGAATTTTCTGAAGCGGCGGTTCAAAGCCCAAGTTTGTTCAGTGATTATAACGCGAGTAACGGGGCCGCATCCGCGGTAGTGTACGGTGGTCGTTCTTCTTCTACCCTGCCTGTATTTCATCCGGTGGGTGACACCAGAGGCAGCAGGTATTTGTTCAAGGATTGGGCTACCGGTTTTGTTGTGAGCCCGCAGGATTCGGTTTATAAGAACCCTGATTTCGGTTTTAACTATGATAAAATGGAAGGTGGCTTATTGCTTACTCAGGACAAAAAAACAGTTGTAGAAATAGATAAGGATAAAATTAAGTCCTTTACGCTTTACAATACGCTTGGACAGCCTGCTGTTTACGAGTATGTTCCTGAAATTGATAAAACCCGCTTTCCTCAGTTGTTGTCTAAGGGCGATAAGTACAAAATATACAAGTTAACTACCACAACCTTTGTTAAGGCAAATTTCCGTACAGATGGCATGACTTCGACCGGTAATAACTATGACGAGTTTGTTGACGAGGATAGCTACTTTGTTTTGGATGTGAAATCAAAAACGGTTCAACCACTATCCCTTAAAAAGAAATCAATCAAAACGGCTTTTGCTGCTGAAGGTGCAAAACTTAATACCTTTTTCGATGCATATCCGGAAAAGATCGACGACTCCTACCTGAAGAAGCTCGGTGATTTTTTGAATCAATAAAACAAAGAGGCGCGTTAAGCGCCTCTTTTGCTTTTAGATCATTTTTTATCTACGCTATATTTTCCAGGGCCAATAAATAGTAAACCGGCGAAGACTATCGTATCTTCTATTGCATGTGAAGCGTCGCTAAGCCCACCACTACTTTTTAGCTGCATAGCAACAGCAACCAGCAAGTTTATAATCAATAACAAACATACAGGCCTGAACGCCAAGCCAATGATCAGCAGAAACCCGCCGCCGGTTTCTACAATAGCAGCCAAAAGTCCCCATACGGTTGGTAAGAAATAGACACCTACATAATTGGTTGCGTGACCAAGCACTTCCCATTTGTGTGGTCCACCCATCAGCTTTGGAAAGCCGTGATAAATGAACATGATACCTAAGCCTATCCGGATGAGGAGTAAACCAAAGTTTTTGTAATTTCCTAAATTGCTAAATAATGCCATATGATAATTTCAATTAATGTTATGATCATAAGTATACAGCTGATACCGCGTCACTCGTTACTTCAAGGCGTAGTTTCTTGCCAAGGACCAGCGATTGGTTATTGACGATATGCCCTGCCGGAAAATCGAAACAAACCGGATAATGATACTTTTTGACGATCTCCATAACGATTTCCGGAACAGTTTGGCCGAAAGGAATGTCATTGTCCTTTAGGTCCGTAAAGCCACCAACGATCAATCCGGCAAGGTTTTTAAGTTTGCCGGCACGGTCGAGCGTTCTGAACATTCGGTCAACGGAATACAGGTATTCGCCAACGTCTTCAACGAACAAAATATTTCCGTTATATTGATAATCGGAAACCGAGCCCAATACAGATACCAGCAGGCTTAAATTGCCTCCAACCAGTTTGCCCGTACCCGAACCCCGGCGGTTGAGGTAGCTCGATTTGATTGTGTAAATAATTTCTTCGCCAAAAAGAGCCCTGCGCAAGGTTTCGAGTGAATATTTAGAAGCATCAGGAATATTTACGGGCATTTGCCCGTGTATAGTTTGAGTGTTGAAATTAGCATACAAATGCGCATGCAGTACGGTAATATCGCTAAACCCGACGATCCATTTAGGATATGTTTTAAAATGGCCGAAATCAACCAAGTCAATCATGCGTACAGTGCCGTATCCCCCCCGCGCAGCAATGATAGCTTTGATATCGTCATTATCAATAAATCGCTGAAGATCCAAAGCTCGCAATTCGTCATCGCCGGCAAACTGGTGGTATGATGCAGAGAGCGTTGCACCCGTTACCACTTCCAGCCCCCATGATTCTAAGAGTACAACGGCATCGGTCATCGGTCCGGGTAATTTTTTGGCAGGACAGGTTATGGCAACTACGTCTCCTTTTTTTAGGAAGGGGGGTATCAGTTCAGGAATAGAGCCGGCACTTTGCATTTTAAATAAAATAATATAAACTTTATCGATGATCAGCTATCAGATTATGGATACCTGCTCCCCTCACATTCCAACTTAAATCGATTATCTTTGCACGCAATT